>JANNXB010000499.1:0-2899 GCA_031409355.1 Betaproteobacteria bacterium
GCCGCCGCCGCCGCCGCCGCGGGACTGGACACCAACCTTACGGTCACCTACCGCGCGTTCACGTTCCTGGCGGCCCTGATCGCGCTTTCCTGGGCTGCAAGCCTGCTGTTCCGCGCGCGCGTCGATGCGCGCCGCGAGACGCCGCGTTATGCGACGGCGGGCGAGCCCTTCAGTTACCGCGTCACCTTGTCCAACCTCGGTTCCAGGCCCTTGAGCGGCGCGCTGGTGAGCGAGCGCTTCAGCGATCCGCGCCCTTCCTTCGACGAATGGCGGCGCGCAGTCGAGCCGGGCGAGGAGCGGCGCAACTGGTTCGACCGCAAGGTCGGCTATTTCCGCTGGCGCTGGCTGATCGAGCGGCGGGTGCCGCGCGACGCGGAGCCCGCGCCCATTCCGGCGCTTGCGCCCGGCGAGCGCCAGACGCTGCGGCTTGGGTTCACGCCGCGCCGGCGCGGGCGCATCGAGTTTTCCGGCCTGACGCTCGGGCGGCCCGATCCCCTGGGGCTCGTGACAGGCCTGGCGCGCGTCTCGCTCGCAGGAAGGGTGATCGCGTTGCCCAAGAGATATCGCCTGCCGGAGATCGCCCTGCCGGGACGGCGCAAGTTCCAGCCCGGCGGCGTTTCGCTTGCGGCATCGGTGGGCGACTCGGAGGAGTTCCTCGCGCTGCGCGATTACCGCCCGGGCGACCCGCTGCAACGGATCCACTGGAAGAGCTACGCGCGCACCGGCAAGCCGGTGGTCAAGGAATACCAGGACGAATTCTTCGAGCGCCACGCGCTGGTGCTGGATACCGGCGGCAGCCGTGGCGAAGATGCCGCGTTCGAAGACGCGGTCGCGCTCGCCGCCTCGTTCGTCTACACCATCGACACGCAGGATTGCCTGCTCGACCTGCTGTTTGTGGGAGGAGAGGTTCGCGCCTACACGGCCGGGCGCGGCCAGCTGCGCGCCGAGCACATGCTCGAGGCGCTGGCCGGCGTCGGCCCGAGCGCGCCCGGGGATTTCGCGGAGCTTGCGCGCGCGGTGATGGCGCGCCGCGCCACGCTCTCGAGCGTGATCGCGATCTTTGTTGCCTGGGATGAGGCGCGCGCGAAGTTCGTCGCCGCCCTGCGCGCCGAAGGCTTCGACGTGCGCGCCCTGCTGGTGGCTGAAAAGTCCGAACCCGTTCCCGGCGTGCTGCACCTGGTCCCCGGGGAAATAGAACAGGGCTTGGCCGGCCTGCGATGATCGCCCCGCCTTTCCTCGTCGGCGCCGCGCTGGTCTTCTGGGGCTGGCAATCCGGCCATCTCATCACCGGCATCGCGCTTGGCATCGCGCTTGAGGCGCCGCGCTACTTCAGGCTGCGGCTCGAGCTGGGAGCCGAGGAGCACTCCCGCATTGCGGACCTGTCCACGGTGGGCTTCGTGACGCTCGCGGCGCTGCTCGCCGCCAACAGGGGCATCTCGCACGGCATCCTCGAGGCGTTTATCTGGGCGCCTGCGGCGCTGGCTCCGATCATGCTTGCGCAACTGCTCTCCGAGACCGGCCGCGTCCCGCTCTCGGCGCTGTTTCGCTACATGCGCAAGCTGCGGCGCCAGAAGCCGGAGATCAAGGACCCGCCGGTCGACGTGAGCCCGATCTATGTCGCCCTCGCCGTCATCGCCGCGGGAGTGGCCAACGTGCGCGGCCCGGAGTACTACGCGGGCGCGGTACTCGCGACCGCCTGGGCGCTGTACGCGATCAGGCCGAGGCATTCCGCGCCCCTCGCCTGGGTCGTGATGCTCGCGGCCGCGACCGGCATCGGCTATGCGGGGCAGCTGGGGCTCGCGCAGCTGCAGGCGCGGATCGAATCCTGGGTCATCGATTTCAACATGCGCGGCCTGGATGCCGATCCTTACCGCAGCGTCACCGAGATCGGCTCCATCGGCCGGCTGAAGCAGTACGACGCCATCCTGCTGCGCGTCTATGCCACGGATAGCGATGCCACTCGCGTGAGACCGCATTTCAAACTCCTGCATCGATCGAGCTACAACACCTACTCGGGCACGAGCTGGCTGGCGCGCGAGAGCGCCATGCAGACCGTCGATTCTGAAACCGACAACACGACCTGGGTGCTTGCGCCCGCCGCGCAACCAGCGGCCTGGGCGGTACGCATCGCAGCCCGCATCGACAACGGCAAGGCGCTGCTGCCGCTCCCGGCCGCGACGACGCGCATCACCGGGCTGGACGCGGTATCCATGCGCCGCAATTCGCTGGGCTCGGTGCACGTGGACATAGGTGCCAATTGGGCTCAGTACCGGGCCGAAGGCGGCGGTGCGGCATCCGAGATACCCCCTTCCGCGCCGGACTCGATCCTGCCCTCCGCCGAGCGGGCGGTATTCGAACGCGTCGCCGCCGAACTCGGCTTGCGCGACCTCCCCGCGGAGGAAGCCGCGCGCCGCGTCGAGCGCCATCTCGGGACGTTCACCTATTCGCTGTTCCGCGAACGCCGCGCGCCCAGCGGCGAGACCGCGCTGGGCGACTTCATGACGCGCACGCGCACGGGGCACTGCGAGTATTTCGCCGCCGCCGCCACGCTGCTACTGCGCGCAGCGGGCATACCGGCGCGCTACGCCACCGGCTATGCCGTGGAGGAACGCAGCGCCCTCGAGGATGCGTACGTTGTACGCAGCCGGCACGGCCACGCCTGGACGCGCGCCTGGATCGGCGGCCGCTGGATCGATCTCGATACGACACCCCCGGACTGGATCGCCGAGGAAGCCGGCCAGGCGCCCTTCTGGCAGAGCCTCGCCGACCTCGCGCGCTGGGCCGGATTCCGCTGGACCATGCGCGAGGAGTTCAAGGCGAACGATGCCTGGTACGGCGTGCTCGTGGTCCTCGCCCTGATCCTCGGCTGGCGCATGTTCGGCGGCCGGCGCATTGCGCG
>JANNXB010000500.1:0-2712 GCA_031409355.1 Betaproteobacteria bacterium
CCTGCAGCGCATCGCGCCGATCGTGCCGGACTCGGGCGAGGGCCGCTGGACCGCGCTTGAATCCGTGGAACTGGGCGTGCCCACGCCGGTGATAACCATGGCCCTGATGGCGCGCTTCTCCAGCCAGGGAAAATCCGACTATGCGCGAAAACTCCTTGCGATGATGCGCGCGAAATTTGGCGGGCACGCCACCTCAAAGGCATGATCGTCGTAGTCATCACGTGAGCGTGATCATTGTCATGGGAGTTTCAGGGTGCGGTAAGACGACGATCGGCCAGCTGCTCGCCGATCGCCTTGGCTACCCTTTCCTCGACGCCGATGAATTCCATCCACCGGCGAACGTCGCCAAAATGGCCGCCGGCACGCCGCTGACGGACGACGACCGCCGGCCCTGGCTCGAGTTGCTGAACGGCAAACTGCGCGTGCAGGAAAACGCGGTCCTGGCCTGCTCCGCCCTCAAGGAGACTTACCGCCTCGCGCTTTCTCAAGGACTCGCCGGCTGCCGCGTCGTGCACCTGCGCGGCAGCGTGGAACTCATCCGCTCGCGGCTGGCCGAGCGCAAGCACCGCTACATGCCCGCCTCTCTGCTCGACAGCCAGTTCGCCACCCTCGAATTGCCTGTGGGCGCGCTGGTGGTGGATATCGCACGGCCGCCTGAGCGATGCGTCGAGGACATCGTCAACGCCTTGCGCTAGCGGTATTCAACAAGCTCGGCGACGATGCGGCTTGAGCCTTCGTCGGGAGTGCGGCCTTCGCGCAGCACCTTCACCACCTGCGCGAGTTTCGGCACGTACCAGAGCGTTTCCCGCGCGCGGGCCTGCACCTTGCCAGCTTCAATGTAGAGCAGGTCCGCTTCGATGACCGCCGCGGTGAATACACCGGCGGGCACCTGGATGTTCTCCCAGCGCATTACCTGCCCCTCGTAGCGCTTGATGCGTCCCTCGCGCACCGGCTGCCACGGCCAGCCCCAGGCCAGGCGCTGCCCTTCCTTTAGCGACGGCGGCAGGTAGCTCGCATGCATGAAGAACCCCGGGAAGCGCGTGTTGGCGTGCGAAGGATGGCCCGCGGCGTAGGTGCCAAGATGGAAATTCATCTTGCCGCCCGCATAGACGAAATCCGTGAGCACGCCGATGCCGGCGCCTTCGCGCTGGGTGCGGTAGGTAAGCGTGATGTCGCGCCAGGCGGGCGGCTCCACCACGACCGCATAGCGCCACGTTCGCCCAGCCTCGATAGCCGGTGCCGATGCCGCGACGGGCGGCGCTGCGGGCCTCGCCGCTGGTTTCGCGGCCGGTTTGTCCCTGAACCGGTCCGCCAGCCGCGCGACCTCGCTACGCATCCTCTCCACAAAGTCAAACGCCCCGAACGGGGTCGCCGGCTCGGGCGTCTTGGTCTCGGGTTCCTTGAAGACCAGTACATACAGCAGCAGACCCGCAAGCAACGTAGCAGCTGCCCCGAAGAATGCCAAGGCAAGCGGGTCCTGCTGCCGCGGCGGCCTTTGGTCCATCTACTCAGCTTACCCCCAGCGCCGGCTACGGCGAAAGTTCGGCTTCGAGGGGCACTTGTTCAGGTCGAAGTAAACTAGGAAATGCATCGAATTGTCCTGACGCCAATTTTGCGCAACCTCATACAAAGCCTGCGTGGGAAATACAAAGGCAAGAAGCTGCTGGCGGCGCTGGCGGCGGAGAAGAAGCGCGAGAAGGATCGCCAATAGCACGAAAGCCCAAGGCCGTAACTCTCGACTCGTGGGCGGTACTCTATGCTTTGCCGCAGCACTTGCGAAAGATCGCAAAGCCGACCTTCTCACCGGGGACAAGGAATTCAAGCAAGTCGAGGGGGAGATCGGCGTTCACTGGCTGTAGCAAAAAAAAGGGCGGCCGCAGCCGCCCTTCCCTTGCCAGCGCCCTGTGCTTACATCAGCGGCACCACCAGCAGCGCGACGATGTTGATGATCTTGATCAGCGGGTTGATCGCCGGGCCGGCAGTGTCCTTGTAGGGATCGCCCACCGTGTCGCCGGTGACCGCGGCCTTGTGCGCCTCGGAACCCTTGCCGCCGTAATGGCCGTCTTCGATGTACTTCTTGGCGTTATCCCAGGCACCGCCGCCGGTACACATCGAAATCGCGACGAAGACGCCGGTGACGATCGTTCCCATCAGCACGCCGCCCAAGGCCTGCGGCCCGAGGATCAGGCCGACCAGCACCGGTATTGCCACCGGCAGCAGCGACGGGACCATCATTTCCTTGATCGCGGCCTTGGTGAGCATATCCACCGCGGTGCCGTACTCGGGCTTGGCGGTGCCTTCCATGATGCCGGGGATTTCCTTGAACTGACGCCGCACCTCTACAACCACCGCACCCGCGGCGCGGCCCACCGCCTCCATCGCCATGGCGGCGAAAAGGAACGGCACCATGCCGCCGATCAGGAGGCCGATCACCACCATGTGATTGGAAAGATCGAAGGAGATCGATTTCCCCGCCGCTTCCAGCGCATGCGTGTAGTCGGCGAACAGCACCAGCGCGGCGAGCGCCGCCGAGCCGATGGCGTAGCCCTTGGTCACCGCCTTGGTGGTGTTGCCCACCGCGTCCAGCGGATCGGTGATGGCACGCACGGACTCCGGCAGATCCGCCATCTGGGCGATGCCGCCCGCGTTGTCGGTGATCGGACCGTAGGCGTCCAGCGCGACGATGATCCCCGCCATCGAGAGCATGGAGAC
>JANNXB010000501.1:0-2942 GCA_031409355.1 Betaproteobacteria bacterium
CCCGATCTCCTTCATGACAGCGTAAACCGCCGGAATCACGATCAATGTAAGCAGCGTCGCCGTGACCATGCCACCGACCATCGGTGCGGCGATCCGGCGCACCAGTTCCGACCCGGTCCCCGTGCTCCACATAATTGGAAACAGGCCCACGATGCTGCCGGCGACCGTCATCATGACCGGTCGCAGCCTGTCCACCGCGCCCAGCGCCACCGCCTCGTTCAGCTGTGCCGCCGATGCCTCCTGTCCCACGGCCCTGCGCTGCTCGATCGCCGCCTGGCAGGCCTGGTCCAGGTAGACGAGCATTACCAGGCCGGTCTCGGCGGCAATGCCGAACAGTCCGATGAAGCCTACCGCGGCCGCGATGCTGAGGTTGTAGTCGAGCAGGTACATCAGCCAGACGCCGCCCACCAGGGCGAACGGCACCGAGAGCATCACGATGAGCGTCTCGGTCAGGCGGTTGAAGTTCAGGTACAGCAGCACGAACACGATCAGCAGCGTGAGTGGCACGACGATCTTGAGCTTCTCCAGTGCGCGCTGCATGTACTCGAACTGGCCGCTCCAGGTGACGTAGTAGCCGGGAGGGAAGCTCACCTTGTCGCGAACCGCCTGCTGGGCCTCGGCGACATAGCCGCCGATGTCGCGGTCCCGGATGTCGACGAAGATATAGGCGGACAGCAGGGCGTTCTCGGTGCGGATGCTCGGCGGACCCTTGACGATCTTCAGCCGCGCCAGCTGTCCCAGCGGGACCATCGACCGGCCCATGGTCGGAACCAGGATCTGCGCGGCGATCGTCTCCGGGTCGCCACGCAACTCGCGCGGATAGCGGACCGTGACGGGGAACCGCTCGCGCCCCTCGACCGTGCTGGTGACCATCTCGCCGCCAAGCGCCGTCATCACGACCTCCTGCAGGTCGCCGACCGTGAGCCCGTAGCGCGCGAGGGCACCGGCATCGGGTTCCAGGTCAAGGTAGTAGCCGCCGGTGATCCGTTCCGCGTAGGCGCTGGTGGTTCCGGGCACCGCCTTGACCACCAGCTCGATCTCCTTGGCAAGCCGCTCCATCTCATCGAGGTTCTTGCCGAAGACCTTGATGCCGATCGGCGTGCGAATGCCGGTGGAGAGCATGTCGATCCGCGCCTTGATCGGCATGGTCCAGGCATTGCTGACGCCGGGCAGCTGCACGGCCTTGTCCATCTCGGCGATCAGCTTGTCGATGGTCATGCCGGGGCGCCACTCGGACTCCGGCTTGAGGTTGATCACGGTTTCGGCCATCTCCAGTGGCGCGGGGTCCGTGGCGCTCGCCGCGCGCCCCGCCTTGCCGAACACCGAGACCACCTCCGGGAAGGACTTGAGGATCCTGTTCTGCATCTGCAGGATCTCGGCCGCCTTGGTGACCGACATGCTCGGCAGGGAGGACGGCATGTAGAGCAGGGTGCCCTCATTTAGGGTCGGCATGAACTCCGTCCCCAGCTTAAGCGCCGGATAGACGGACGCGCCGACCAGGACGACCGCGGCGGCGACCACCAGTTTCTTCCAGCGCATCACCCAGCCGATCACCGGCCGGTAACACCACGTCATCGCGCGGACGAGCGGGTTGCGGTCCGCAGGCGGAATGCGGCCGCGGATCAGGAGCAGCATCAGGACCGGAACCAGTGTGATGGACAGCAGCGCCGCGCCCGCCATGGCGAAGGTCTTGGTATAGGCGAGCGGCAGGAACATGCGGCCTTCCTGGGCCTCCAGCGTGAACACCGGCAGGAACGAGACCGTGATGATCAGCAGGCTGAAGAACAGGCTGGGGCCGATCTCCTTGCAGGCGGCGATGATGGCGTCGATCCGGGGCGCATCCGGCGCCTTGCGCTCCAGGTGCTTGTGCGCGTTCTCGATCATCACGATCGCGGCGTCGGTCATCTCGGCGATCGCGATCGCGATGCCGCCCAGACTCATGATGTTCGAGGTCAGTCCCAGCATGCGCATCGCGATGAAGGCGACCAGCACCCCGATCGGCAGCATGATGATCGCGACCAGCGCGCTGCGCACGTGCATCAGGAACAGCACGCACACGCCCGCGACAATCAATGTCTGCTGGATCAGCGTCTCGCTGACCGTGCCGATCGCGCGCTCGATCAGCTCGGCGCGGTTGTAGACTTCCTGGACCGAGACCCCCTCGGGCAGGCCGGAAGCGATCTCCGCCAACTTGGCCTCGATATTCCGGATCACGTCGCGCGCGTTCTGTCCGTGCCGCGCGATGGCGATGCCCGCGACGACTTCGCCCTCGCCGTTCAGCTCGGCAATGCCGCGGCGCTCATCGGGCACCAGTTCGACCCGGGCCACGTCCCGGATCCGCACCGGCGTGCCCGCCTCGGCTTTCAGGACCAGGTTCTCCAGGTCTTCCGCGCCGCGGAGGTAGCCCCTGCCGCGCACGACGTACTCGGTTTCCGCCATCTCGATCGCGCGCCCGCCGACATCCCGGTTGCTCATGGCGATGACTTCGGAAACCTTCTTAAGCGGTATGCCGTAGGCCTGCAGCCGCCGCGGATCCACCGTTACCTGATAGGTCTTGACGAAGCCACCGACGCTGGCGACTTCTGCCACGCCGTGGGCCTTGGTGAGTTGGTATCGCAAATACCAGTCCTGGATCGCCCGCAGTTCCGCCAGACTGCGGTTCTTCGCCGTGACGACATATTGGTAAACCCAGCCGACGCCGGTCGCATCCGGACCCAGAGAGGGCGTGACGCCTTTCGGCAGCCGGCTTGAGGCGAAGTTGAGGTACTCCAGGACCCGGGAGCGCGCCCAATAGATATCGGTGCCATCCTCGAAGATGACGTAGACGAAGGAAACGCCGAAATTCGAGAAGCCCCGCACCACCTTCGAGCGCGGCACGCTTAGCATGGCGGTGGTGAGCGGGTAGGTCACCTGGTCCTCGACGACCTGCGGCCCCTGGCCTG
>JANNXB010000502.1:0-5250 GCA_031409355.1 Betaproteobacteria bacterium
GCCTCGATCAGCAAAACCCGCGCGGACGCCGACAGCCGCGCCGCGAGGATGCAGCCCGCGGTTCCCGCGCCGACCACGATGAAATCGAAATCGCCTTGCATGCTGGTGAGGCCTGAGTAATATCCGCAGACGATGAAAAACTTCCTGATCCTACTATTGACCGTCCTCGCCCCCGGATTCGCCGCGGCGCAGGACTATCCCTCCAGGCCCATCCGCATCGTCATCCCCTATCCGCCTGGCGGAGCATCGGATGTGACCGCGCGGTTGCTCGGCCAGAAGATGGCCGAGGCGTGGGGCCAGCAGGTGGTGCCCGAAAACCGGCCCGGCGCGAACGGCATCGTGGCGCTTGAGCACGTGGCTAAATCGGCTCCCGACGGCTACACGCTGCTGATGGCTAACCTGGGGCCTAACGCCATCAACCCGGCGGTCTACGCAAAGCTGCCCTACGACGCCATCAAGGATTTCAGCACCATCACGCTGACCACGCTGGTGCCGCAGGTGCTGGTAGCGTCGCCGTCACTGGAGGCGAAGAACATCAAGGAACTCATCGCGCTCGCGCGCGCCAATCCGGGAAAGCTCAACTACGGTACCGGCGGCAATGGCTCGGCCAACCACCTTGCGGTCGAGTTGATGGCGTCGATCGCGGGCGTGAAACTCACCGCGGTGCCGTACAAGGGCGACGCGCCGGCCATGGCCGACGCGATCGCCGGCCAGATTTCCCTCTCGTTGCCGACCGTGCTCGCGGCAATGCCGCACATCAAGTCGGGCAAGCTGCGGCCGCTTGCCGTGACGACACGGCAGCGCGTGGCCTCGCTGCCCGAAGTGCCGACGATGCAGGAAGCGGGGGTGCCGGGCTACGAGTCCGTGTCCTGGGGCGGCATCATGGCGCCCGCGGGCACGCCGCCGGCGATCGTCAACAAGCTGCACGCGGAATTCGCGCGCATCCTCAAGCTGCCCGACATTGTCGAGCGCATGGAAGCACTCGGTTCGACCATCGTCGGCAGCGGACCCGCGGAGTTCTCCGCCTTTCTTCAGGCGGAGATTCGCAAGTGGGACGGCGTGGCGAAGAAGGCGGCAATCCGCGTCGAGTAGCCTCTTCGGCTACTCGACCTGCACCCCGGCGCGCTTGATGACCGGCGCGAACTTGGCGGTTTCCGCCTTGATGAAGTTGGTGAAGTCTTCCGGGGTGCCCTGCACCACGACCGCGCCCCGAGACTCGAGGATCTCGCGCAGCTTCGGCGTGCGCGTGGCGTTGTTTAGCGCG
Organism: Betaproteobacteria bacterium; assembly: GCA_031409355.1. Taxonomy (GTDB): domain Bacteria; phylum Pseudomonadota; class Gammaproteobacteria; order Burkholderiales; family SG8-39; genus RBG-16-66-20. The sequence goes on from JANNXB010000502.1 coordinate 1,265, forward strand.
GTATTCAGTCGCATCACGCTCTCGCGCGGCGTGCCGGCGCGCGCCGCCAGGCCGAAGAACGACACCACCTCGTAACCCTTCAGGCCGATCTCGTCCAGCGTCGGCACGTCCGGCAGCGCGCTGTTGCGCTGCAGGCTGGTCACTGCCAGCGCGCGTACCTTGCCCGCCTTGATGTTGCCGACCTGCGGCGGGATATTGTCGAACTGCGTCTCGATCTCGCCGCCGAGCAGCGCGAGCGTAGCCGGTCCCGAGCCGCTGAACGGGATGTGCACGATGAACGTATTGCTCATGGTCTTGAACAGCTCGCCGGAAAGCTGCGGCGAGGTGCCGTAGCCGGGCGAGCCGTAGTTCAGCCTGCCCGGGTTCTTCTTCGCGAAGGCGATCAGTTCCTGCGCGGTCTTGAACGGTTGATTGATGTTGGCCACCATCACATTCGCGACCGAGCCGAAGCGGCCGACGTAAGCAAAGTCCTCGATCGGCCGGTAGTTGAGCTTCTTGTACAGCGTCGGGCTGATGGCGAGCGAGGGATTCGCGAGCAGCAGCGTATGGCCGTCGGGCGCCGCGCGCGACACGACCTCGGCGCCGACGTTGCCGCCCGCGCCGCTGCGGTTCTCGGTGACGACGTTCACGCCAAGTTCCTGCTGCAGGAACGGCTGCAATGCGCGCGCGACCAGGTCGATGAGGCCGCCGGGCGGGTAGGGGATGATGATCGTGACCGGCCGGCTCGGGAAGGCCTGCGCCTGCGCCAGCGTGGAGAAGGCAAGGGCGAGAACAGCAAGTAGGATACGCATGGTCGTCAGTTTCCTTGTGGTTCAGTCAACTTTTGCGCCGGAATCGCGCACGATCTTGCCCAGCTTTGGGATGTCGGCGCGGATGAGCGCGTTCAGTTCCTCCGGCCGCATGCCGCCGGCGTCCAGCCCCAGTTCCTGCAGGCGCTTCGACACTTCCGGTGATTTCAGCGCCTTGACGGTTTCCGCATAGAGGCGCTCGTGGATGTCCTTCGGCAGCCCGGCGGGCGCGAACAGCGCCTGCCAGGAGCTGATGTCGTAGCCCGCGAGCCCCGCCTCCTGCATCGTCGGCACCTCGGGGGCGAGGAAGGAGCGCTTCGCGCTGGTCACCGCCAGCGCCTTGAGCCTGCCCTGCTTGGCGGGCGGATAGGCCGTGGTCAGGTTCTCGAAGCTCATGGAGATGGTGCCGGCGAGCAGGTCCGGGATCATCGGGCCCGAGCCCCTATACGGGACGTGCTGCATCTGCACACCGGTCATGGCCTTGAACATCTCGCCCGACATGTGCTGCGAGGTACCGTTGCCCGCCGAGCCGAAGCTGAGCTTGTTCGGGTTGGCCTTCAGGTAGGTGATGAGCTCGGCGACCGTATTCGACGGGATGCTGGTGTGCACCACCAGCATGTTGGGCAACGTCGCCAGCATGGTGATGGGCGTGAAATCCCTGATCGGGTCGTAGGGCAGCTTCGAGTACAGCGACACGTTGATGGCGTGCGAGCTGATGGTGCCGCCGCCGATGGTGTAGCCGTCGGGCGGGCTCTTGGCGAGCATCTCCACGCCGAGCGCGCCCGCGGCGCCGGGGCGGTTCTCCACCACCACCGGCTGGCCGAGCGCTTCCGAGAGCTTGGCTCCGACCATGCGGCCGAGGATGTCGGTGGTGCCACCGGCGGCGAAGGGCACGATGTACTTGATCGGCTTCGAGGGCCAGGCCTGGGCGTGTGCGCTGGCCGCGCCGGCGAAAACGAGAGCTGCGAACAGGATCCTCATGGTTCCTCCTCCGATGAGAGGAGGAAATTCTAGCCTAGACCGGGGTCCTGACCGGCTTGCCGGCGAAATGCAGGTGCAGGTTCTCCACCTGCAGGTCGCCCATCGCCTTGCGGGTCTCCACCGTCGCGCTCGCCACGTGCGGGAACAGCACGGCATTGTCCAGCGTGTAGAACTCGACCGGCACCTTGGGTTCGTGCTCGAACACGTCGAGCCCCGCGCCTGCGATCTTTTTCTCCTGCAGGTAGCGCAGCAGCACCAACTCGTCCACGACTGAACCGCGCGCGACGTTCACCAGGTAACCCTGCGGCCCCAGTGCGTCCAGCACCTTCGCGTTCACCAGCTTCGCGGTGCCCGCGCCGCCAGGGGTGACGACCAGCAGGACGTCGGAGTTCTTCGCCAGCGCCACCGGGTCCGCGTCGTAGGGATAGGGCACGTTCTTCTTGTTGCGGTTGTGATAGCGGATCTTCATGCCGAAGGCCTGCGCGCGCTTCGCGATGGCTTCACCGATGCGCCCGAGGCCGAGGATGCCAAGCGTCTTGCCGCCCACGGAGGTGGTGAGCGGGTAGGTGCCGCGCGTGGGCCAGAATCCCGAGCGCAGGTAGGCGTCCGACTGCGGGAACTTGCGCAGGGTGTTGAGCACCAGCGCGAGCGCGGTGTCCGCGACGCAGTCATTCAGGACGTCGGGGGTATTGGTGACGATGATCTTGCGCTGCTTCGCGGCGTCGAGGTCGATCTGGTCCACGCCGACGCCGAAGTTGGAGATGATTTCGAGCTTCGGCAGCGCGTCCATCAGCTTGCCGTCCACCTTCGAGTGGCCGAAGTGCGCCAGCGCGCGCATGTGTGCCGCGGCCTTGAGCGCCGCATCGCGGTCGGGTGCTTCCCACAGTTTGATGCTGGTGAACTCGTTCTGCAGGCGCTCCAGCGTGCCCTTGTGGCCCTGGGCAGTAATGACGATTTCGTGCTTCATGATTAGAATTTCCCTCGTAAGGCTTCAGCACCTCGCGCAAGGATGCCAATGTCGGCACCGACGGCGCAGAACAGGCAACCCGCGCCGAGCATTCGTTTCGCGTCCGCTTCGACCGGCGACAGGTAACCCGGCGCCTTGCCGGCCTTGCGGATGCGGCGCATCGCTTCCTCGATCAGCGGCAGGACCGCCGGATTCGACGTTTCGCCCGGATAGCCCATCGAGGCATGCAAGTCGGCCGGCCCGATGAACACGCCATCCACGCCCTCGACCGCGCAGATCGCTTCCAGTTGATCCAGTGCGGGCTTGGTTTCCACCTGCACCAGCACGCAGATTTCCTCATGCGCGCGCTTGGCATAGTCCTTGACGCGGCCGAAGCGCGTCGCGCGCGTGGTTCCGGCGACGCCGCGCACGCCCGCGGGCGGGTAGCGCGTCGCCGCCACCGCGGCCTTCGCTTCCTCGGCGCTGCAGACGTAGGGGATGAGCAGCGACTGCGCGCCGATGTCCAGCACGCGCTTCATGTTGACAGTGTCGTTCCAGGGCACGCGCACCACCGCGCTGGTCGGATACGGCGCGCAGGCCTGGAGTTGGGCCAGCAGCGACTCCAGGTCGTTGGGCGCGTGCTCGCAATCGAGCAGGAGCCAGTCGTAGCCGGCGCCGGCGATCACTTCGACCGAATAGTGGGACGAAAGGCTCGACCACAGGCCGATCTGCTGCTTGCCAGCCTTGAGCGCGCGCTTGAAGCTGTTCTGGGGGAGGTCCATGGTGAGCGTGCTTTCCTAATCAAATTTCGCGCCGGATTCCTTGACCACCTTGGCCCATTTCGCCTGCTCCGTCTGCATCCAGCTGCCGAGAAACTCGGGTGTGCCAGTGCGCACTTCGGTGCCCAGCTTCGCGAAGCGCTCTTTCATGTCGGCCGTGTTCAGAACCTTGATCAGTTCGCCGTTCAGCTTTGCCACGATCTCGCGCGGCGTACCTGCGGCGCCGACGATGCCCTGGAACGAGCCGGTCTCGAAACCGGGCAGGCCCTGCTCGGCGACGGTGGGCGTGTCTTTGGCCGACGGCACGCGCTGCGCGCTGGAGATTGCCAGCGCCTTCAGCCTGCCGCCCGTGACCGAAGGCCAGGTAGCGAGCATGCCGTTGAACAATACGTGCGCCTGGCCGGCCACCACGGCGGTGACCGCATCCGAGCCGCCCTTGTAGGGGATGTAGGTCCAGTTGACGCCGGTGCGTTGCGCGAACTCGATCCCGGC
>JANNXB010000503.1:0-2242 GCA_031409355.1 Betaproteobacteria bacterium
CTATGTGAAATTGAATATGACTAAGTTGACACGCCCTTGCTGCAGATGGAATATCGAAATGCGAAACATTCTGCCGTACCAATCCAGGAGAAGTCCATGGGTGCATCTGACCCGACAGCAGCGCTATCCCCGGTCCAGGGCCCCTACAGTTACGAGCACGAAGGCGACCGCCAGTTTGCCACCACGCTTGCGCGGGGGCTGGAAGTGCTGCGCTGCTTTACGCCGCTCGAGCCGATGCTCGGCAACAAGGAAATCTCGGTGCGCACCGGCCTGCCCAAGCCGACCGTGTCGCGGCTCACCTACACGCTAACCAAGCTGGGCTACCTGCGCCACAACATGCGCCTGGGCAAGTACCAACTCGGCTCAGCGGTGCTCTCGATCGGCTACCCGCTGCTTGCCTCGATGAGCATACGCCAGATTGCGCGCCCATTCATGAAGGAACTCGCCGACTACGCCAACGGCTCGGTGAACATGGGCATCCGCGACCGCCTCAGCATGGTTTATGTCGAGGCCTGCCGCAGCGGCAACCTCACCAACCTGCCCGACATCGGCACCTCGATCCCGATCGCGCAATCGGTGTCGGGGCGCGCCTTCCTGTATGCCTGCACGCCGCAGGAGCGCGAGGCAGTGCTGAACCAGATGAAGGTGAAGGAACCCGACATGCTGAAGAAATACAAGGAGCAGATCGACAAGGGCCTCGAAGACATCCGCGGCAAGGGCTACTGCGCTTCGAACGGCGACCTGCGGCGCGAAGTCCATGCGGTCGGCGTTCCGATGCGGCGCCCCGTGGATGGCGAGATCGTCACCTTCAACTGCGGCGTGCCGGCCTTCCTGCTGGCAAAGGGCCAGCTGGAGGACGACCTCGGCCCGCGCCTGGTGGCGATGGTGCGCAACATCGAGGCGGCGATCGGGATCCACTGAAGGAATTCACCGAATGATCCGGGATGCCGCAAGGCAGGAGCGGCTGCTCGCGGACATCCGCCGCTTCGTGCGCGAGGTGGCGATCCCGAACGAGGACCGGGTCGAGCGCGAGGACCGGATTCCGGACGAAGACGTCGCTGCGATGCGCAGGCTGGGCAGCTACGGCTGGAGCATTCCCGAAGCCTACGGCGGCGCCGGCCTGACCACGGAAGAACTCGCGCTCGCCTTCATCGAGCTGTCGCAATGCTCGGTCGCCTACCGCGTGCACGGCGCGACCAATGCCGGCATCGGCTCGGAGGCCATCATCCAGGACGGCACCGAGGAGCAGAAGCGCAGGTACCTGCCGCGCCTCGCCTCGGGTGAGCTGCTCGGCTGCCTCGCGCTAACCGAGCCTGAGGCGGGTTCGGATGCCACGGCGCTGCAGGCGACCGCGGTGAAGGACAACAGCGGCGACGGCGACCACTACATCCTGAACGGCACGAAGCGCTACATCACGCTGGCGCCGGTCGCGGATCTGTTCCAGGTGTTCGCGCGCAGCGATCCGGCCAACAAGGGCGCGGGCGGCGTCAGCGCCTTTCTCATCGAGCGCGGCACGCCGGGCCTGTCCACCGGCGGCTCGACGCCGAAGATGGGACAGGAAGGCGCACCGATCGGCGAAGTGTTCCTGAAGGATTGCCGCGTGCCGGCCTCCGCCATCATCGGCGGCGAACCCGGGCGCGGCTTCAAGACGGTGATGAAGGTGCTGAACAAGCAGCGCGTGAACCTGGCCGCGCTATGCACCGGCCCGGCCATCCGCATGCTGGACGAGATGATCGGCTACGCCCGCGAGCGCAAGCAGTTCGGCAAGCCGATCGGCGACTACCAGCTGGTGCAGGCGATGCTCGCCGAGTCGAAGATCGAGATCGAGGCGGCGCGCGCGCTTATCCTGGAGACCGCGAGGAAGCGGGACCGCGGCGAGGACGCCACCCTGGACGTCTCGATGTGCAAGTACCTCGCCACCGAGATGTGCGGCCGCGTCGCCGACCGCGCGGTGCAGGTCTTCGGCGGCCAGGGCTACGTCAAGGGCCGCGGCATCGAACGCTTCTACCGCGACGTGCGCGCCTTTCGCATCTACGAGGGCACCAGCCAGATCCACCTCCTCAACATAGGCAAGCATCTGCTACGCTAGGCATTCCTCTGGAGGAGGGGTCATGAAACTCGCAATTCTGGTTTTGGCTTCAAGTCTTTCTTTCCTGGCAAACGCGCAAACATTTCCACAGCCCGGCAAGCCGGTGCGCATCGTCGTACCCTTCGCGCCCGGCGGCCAGACCGACATCCAGGC
>JANNXB010000504.1:0-5702 GCA_031409355.1 Betaproteobacteria bacterium
CTGGCTGGGCTACCCGAACACGACCGGATTGGAGACGATGGACTATCGCCTGAGCGACGCGATCGCCGATCCGCCGGGGCTGACCGAGCGCTTCCATAGCGAGCAGCTGGTGCGCCTCCCCAGGGGCTTCCTCTGCTATGCGCCGCCCGGGGACAGTCCCGGGGTGCAGCTGGTTCCCGCGTCAGCCGATGGGAGGGTAACCTTTGCCTGCTTCAACAATCTCGCCAAGGTGACGCCGGAAATGACCGCGCTCTGGGCCGAGCTTCTGCGCAGGCTGCCGGGCGCCCGGTTGATCCTGAAGTGTCACGGCCTGGCCGCCGAGAGCGCGCGGCACGAGATGCGGGAACGATTCCAGAGTCACGGCATCGACGGCGGCAGGGTCGAGTTATGCCCGGCCGAGCGCTCGCTGGTCGATCACCTGTCCAGGTATGGCGAGGTCGATATCGCTCTGGATGTTTTTCCGTACAACGGGACAACCACGACCTGCGAAGCATTGTGGATGGGTGTCCCGGTCGTGACGCTGGCCGGCTCGATCCACGTATCGAGGGTCAGCGTGAGCATCCTCAACAACGTGGGCCTGGCCGATCTCGTCGCGGACACGCCGGAGCAATACCTGGACATTGCGCAACGCCTTGCAATCGACGTCGAGAGGCGGCGCGCACTGCGCGCCGGAATGCGTGCACGTATGCTGTCCTCGCCGCTGCTCGACGCCCCCGGGTTCGCGCGCGATCTTGAGGCCGCGTACCGCGAGATGCTGGCCAGGGCGTGATCGACCAGAAACAGTCGCTGGTCCTGGATATCCGCGGCGGCGCGCGCATTTGCGTTCCTGCGGACATCGGGCAGATCACCAGCTACATACTTCTCGAGCAGGATGACTGGTTCGAGGATGAAATCCGGTTCGTGCGTCGCTGGCTGCGGCCGGGGATGCAGGCGGTCGACGTGGGTTCGAGCTACGGCGTGTATACGCTGGCCATGGCGCATGCCGTCGGCGGCGGCGGCAGAATCTGGGCCTTCGAGCCGACGCCGCGGTCCGCCGATTACCTGCAGCACAGCCTTGAACTGAACGCCTGCAGCCAGGTCCTGATGTCGCGCGCGGCGGTAAGCGCGCAGACGGGCACGGTCGCGTTCGCCTCGGGCGCGCACTCCGAGCTGAACGCGATTGGAGGCGCCTCGGGCGGCACGCTGCAGATTCAGGCCGTCACGCTCGACCAGATGGCGGCGGCGCACGGCTGGAACGACGTCGATTTCGTGAAACTGGATGTCGAGGGGCATGAAATCGAGGCATTGCGCGGCGGAGCGAATTTCTTCGATTCATCCTCGCCGCTGGTCATGCTCGAAGTCAAATCACGCGAGCGCTTGAAGCCAGAAACGCTGGAACCGTTGCTGGCCGCTGGCTATGAGGCCTATCGCCTCCTGCCGGGACCCCTGATCCTCGTGCCGTTCGATCCGCTGGAGCCCATGGATGGATTCCTGCTAAATCTGTTTGCCTGCAAGGGCGATCGTGCGCGCAAGCTTGCCGATAGCGGACTCCTCGCCGCGATCGGTGAGCCGGCCAGGGCGACAGCGGCCAAGGGCGCCTGGGCTGCGTTCGCCGGTTCCGCGGCATACGCGCGCGATCTCGCCGCCGGTTGGCGTTCAAGCGCCGGATTTTTTTCCAGTTCCGACCACGGCACCTACTTCGAGGGTCTCGGGGCGTTCGCGCGCTCGCGCGACGCGAACCTGGCGCCTGCCGAGCGGCTGGCGTGGCTGAACCGGGCGCTGCAGTGCGTTGCGGACGCAATCGGGGCCAATGACACGCTGGCGCGTCGCCTGTCGTATGCCCGCATTGCCGCGGAGCTCGGTTGGCGCAGTGCCGCAGCCGAATGCCTGGGTCTCGCGATCGAACGGCTGGCGGAGGGGAATGCGACGGCTTTGCAGGAGCCGTTCATTGCCCCATCGGAGCGCTACGAGCGCACCGCAATGCACGCGGGTCGGTCCGAATGGCTGACCTGCTCGGTCGTCGAGCAGTACGAGAAGCTGCGGCATTATTCGTCGCTGTACGTGGACAAAACGTCGCTCGAGGTGCTTGCTCCCATCGGCGACCTGCCGTACCGGTCCGCAGAGGTGGATCGGCGCAGGCAACTGGTGCGCCGCCGGCACGGCATGCCGCCGGTTCCCGCGTCGCCGCTCCTCCTTGCCGCATCGGAGGAGAACCTGAATCCGCAGTACTGGCGCGCGCCGATATGAGCCTGCCGGCGCGGTTTGCGGGGGCGGAGGCCGTGGTCGCGCTGGTGACGCTCGTTTTCGCGGTTGCCTGCGTCGCGTTCGTGTGGCAGCCGACGCTCGCGACGTTCGCCGACGACAGCGTGAGCTACCTGGTGATGGCGCAGGTGTTTTCTCCCTGGCAAGCGGCCTCGCCGGCAGTCACTGCGGCGTTCGCGCGCGAAGCGTTCTACCCGCCGCTGTTTCCCGTGGTTCTTGCGCTTGCCGGAGCGGCGCACCATGTCGCCTGGGCGCATGCCCTGACCGCGCTGCTGCTTGCAGCCTGCCTGCCGTTCGTCTACCTGCTCGGCGTTCGCTGGCTGGGAAGCCGCGCTGCTGCTGTTGCGGTCATCCTGTGCGTCGCGCTGCTGCCGTCGCTGTGGGTGAACGCGAAAGGCATTCTCAGCGAGCCGCTGTTTTGCCTGCTGTTGATGACGACATTCTGGGTCATGGACTCGGGCCAAGGGACTCGCGGCAGGCTGGGGATCCTTGCGCTGCTGATGACGGCAATGGCCCTGACGCGTACCGCCGCGCTGCCGATGATCGCGGTCTACGCATTCTGGATCGTGACGCGGCGAGGCATGGCACCCGCGGCGAAGCTGCGCGAGCTGGGTCCGGTGGTGGCAGCCGTTGCCGCCTACGGACTTTGGGTGCTGCTGCGGCCCGAGGCGACCGAGGACAACTACGCGCGCATCGCGCTCGACCATGGCAGCGTGTTCCTGGGTGCGAAGAGTCCGCTGGCCGCGATCATTGCGAGCCTGCTCAGGCAGGCCAATTCGATTGCCGAAGGCTGGATTGGGTCGCTGCTGCTCTACTGGGTGGAAGGGCGTCCGCTGCGGGTTCTCCTCGCTGGCGGAGTCGGTATCCTGGCGCTGGCAGGCTTGGCGCTGCGCGTGCGCGACGGCAAGCCCGACGGATGGATCGTCGCGGGATACCTGGTGCTGCTCCTTGCCTGGCCTTTTTACGATCAAATGGGGCGTTTCCTGTTTCCCGTCCTGCCGGTGCTGCTCCTGCATGCGTTCCTGGCCTCGGCGGCCCTGGCGCGAGCGCTGGGCCGGCCGCAGGCGCTCGGTGCCGGCGTGCTTACGGTGCTCGTCCTCAGCCTTACCGTGCCGGCCCTGGCGTTCATCCAGCAGCGCTCGATGGCGGCGGGCGCGGTGCGAGAGATCGTCGACTGGTACAGGACGCCGGGACTGGACCAGGCGCGCGCGCGCGCCCAGGTGCAGATCGACCTGTTCGCCGACATGCAAGAGATCCGCAAGCTCACCGCGCCGGGCGATCGAGTCATGTGGTTCGCGCCGTCGTACCTCGCCTTGCTCGCCGACAGGCATGGCGTCGCGGCGCCGGATCCCGCGCTCCCGCCCGCGGCTTACCGCGACGCGGTGCGGGCTTCCGGGGCCGATTACATTTTCCTGAGCGTGCATCATCCGCGCGACACGATGCGCGATGCCGCCTGGCAGGCAGGCACGCGCGCGATGGCCGAAGGGTCGAAGCCCGTTCATGTCCGCGCGCAGCCGGGCGGCGGCGCCGTGACTTCTCTGCTGCTGAAAACGGGCAAGTGAGCGGCCTGCGCAAGTTGGCGGATGAAAGCTTCCGCTATCTCGCCGCGGCGGCGCTGGCGCTCGCGGTCGACATGGGCGTTTACATCGGGCTGATCCGGCTGGCGGGCATGGATTACCTGGTGGCGGCACCGATCGGCTTCGGCCTGGGCCTGGCGGTGATCTATGTCGTGAGCGTGCGCTGGGTGTTCAGCCACCGGCGCCTGGCGAACGCGCGCGCCGAATTCGCGCTGTTCGCCCTCGTCGGCCTTGCCGGCATGGCGCTGAACCAGCTGGTCATCTATGCGGGCGTGGAGCGTTTCGCGTTTTCGTACGAGGTCGCCAAGATCGTTTCGGCCGGCGCCGTGTTCACCTTCAATTTCGCGACGCGCAAGCTGCTGCTGTTCACCCGGTACTGAAGCCTTATCATCGGCCATGGGTGAATCGCGCGACGTCCTTGTGAGCGGCTGGCGATTCATCCTGCACTCCTACGCGGTGACGGCCCAGTTCCTCTGCCTGGAACTGCTGCGACGCGCTCCCCGGTTGCGGTTGTACTTCAAGGACCTGCCGTTCCACGATCCATCGTGGCGCGCGTCGACCGGCCTGTTCGGCGCCGCCGCCGAATCCGCGCTGCGTGCCATCCCGCCGCCCGCACCCGGCCGGCGGCCGGATGCTGAATTGCGCATCGCGTTTCCCTACGACCTTTCGAGCCCGTCGCGCGCCGCGCGAACCCTGGTGTTCGGCACCGCCGAGTTTCTGGATGTCCCGCCGGGCTATATCTCGGAGGGAAAACCGGTCGCGGTGGCGCAGCGCGAGAGCGGCTACACCCTGGTCGCGCCGTCGAACTGGTCCAAGATGGGGTTCACGCGCAGGGGTGTGGAGGACGCCAGTGTCGCGGTCGTGCCGCTCGGCTTCGACCCGGAGGTCTTCCGGCCGGCGGCGCGGGCGCAGCGCGAGCAAGCCCGCCGCGAGTTCGAATTCGGGCCTGATGAATTCATCTTCCTGCACGCGGGCGCCATGACGCCCAACAAGGGCCTGCGCTTCCTGTTCCCCGCCTTCGCGCAGTTGCTGCTTGGCCGGCCGCGGGCGCGGCTGGTGCTCAAAGGGGCGGACGCGCTTTTCCAGTCGAAGTCCTACATGGAAAGCCAGTTGGCGGAGCTCGACCCGGGCCAGGCGCGGCTGATCCTCGGTCGGCTCACCTACCTCGATCGCGCGTTCACCTTCGAAGACATGGCGCGCCTCTACCAGGCCGCCGACTGCTACGTTTCACCGTACGTGGCCGAGGGCTTCAACATGCCGGTGCTGGAAGCGGCGGCCTGTGGAATTCCCGTGATCTGCACCGCCGGCGGCCCGACCGATGATTTCGTGACCGACGCGTTCGCGCTCAGGATTGCCGCCACGCTCACCGCGCTGGACGTTCCGGGCCAGGACGCTGCCATGGGCCTGGTGCCGGACCTGCCGAAGCTCGTTCAGGCGATGCTGCGGATCATGGACGATGCGGATTTTCGCGCAGCGGCGCGCGAAGCCGGGCCTGCGTGGGTGTTGGAACGATTCACCTGGGCGAGAGTAGTGGATCGCCTGTTGCCAATTCTTCTGCCGGACTAGCGCCATCGAAACGTTGCGCGCACGCGTGCTGATCATCGGTGCCGGCCCGGCGGGCCTGACCGCGGCCTGGGAGCTTGCAGAAGCCGGCGTGCGCGACATCGTGGTGCTCGAAGCGACGCGCAACGTCGGCGGCTTGTCGCAGTCGATCGAGTACAAGGGCAACCGCATCGATATCGGCGGCCACCGGTTTTTCTCCAAGTCGGATTGGGTGATGGACTGGTGGACGCGCATGCTGCCTCTGGTGGCGAGTGCTTCCCAGGATCCGGGCGACAAGGACCTGGTGCTGGCGTACCAGGGCAAGCAGCGCACCCTGGACGC
>JANNXB010000505.1:0-1967 GCA_031409355.1 Betaproteobacteria bacterium
CACCCGGTGCGAGTAGATCGCGAGGCAGGTGTCCTTGCGCGGGAAGCGCCTGCTTCCCACCTTCCCATCTTCTCCATCCACCTTCGAAAACCCCAGCTCGTGCCGCGCCACGTCCAGCAGGTCCGCCGCGTCGCCGCGGTCAAGCACGCTGAACGTCTCGTCCAGCCCGACTCTTTGGCAGTTTCTTCGAATCAACCGGTTCGCGACCGAATGAAACGTGCCCGACCAGGGCAGCCGCACCGCTTTCAATGTTTCTCCCGCGATCCGCTGCGCCCGTCGCGTCATCTCCAGCGCCGCGCGGCGCGTGAAGGTCAGCAGCAGGATCCTCTCCGGCGGCGTGCCCTGCACCAGCAGGTGCGCCACCCGGTGCGCGAGTGTGTTGGTCTTTCCGGTGCCGGCTCCAGCCAGAATCAAAAGCGGCTCCGGCCCCGCCGTGGCGGCTTCTTGCTGCCTTTGGTTCAGGCCCTTGAACGTCGTCCCCACGGCCACTCCAACCGTCGTCCCCGCGGCCTTAAGCGGGGACCCAGGTTTTTCCTCGAGGACTGCACTCATGGCCCCCGACTCTACCCCACATACTGTGTTTATGCACAGTACTCTGTTTTTCAGGCCACCGCCGTCCTCCGCGGCCGCCCGCGCGGCCGATGCAGGCTGGCGAGTTGCGGCATGACGTCGTAGGCCGCCGCCGGCTCGCGGACCTCCAAGGTGAACGGGCTGCGCACGACCAGCGTGCCGAACACCGCGCCGTCGTGCAGATCCTCAGTCAGCAGAATCGAACAGTCCTGCATCTGGGCTGCGGCGACGATCAGGCTGTCCCACCACGAGATGCGGTAGCGCTGCTCCACCTCGCGCGCAAGGAGGATCACCTCCCGATCGATCGGCAGCGGTTCCCAGGCGAGGTAGCGCGATGCGTGCGCCCAAACCTCCTGCTGCGTCATCCTGGCTCCCGCCATCCGCTTCAGGTTGACGTAGACCTCGGAAACGACCTGCATGCTGGTGCGGCCCCGGTCCTCACGCCAGAGAAGATCGTGCCACGCTGCCGCGCGGGCCTGCTTTGCCGGATCGCGCTCATCGAGCACGTACAGCAGGAAATTCGCGTCAGCGAAGATCGCGGGGCCGGGCATAGAGTTCGTCGCGCTTGAGGTACTCCCCCTCGAGCTTGATCGGCTGCTGGGCCAGCGCGGCAAGCATGGCCCTGTCGTATTCGCGCGAATAACGTCGCCTTTCGCGCAGCACCTCGCCGATATGGCGCGACAGGCTCATGTTGCGCTCCGCTGCCTCGACGCGTGCATCCGCGAGCGTGCCCTCGTCAAGAGTGACGGTGACGTTAGTCAGCTGCCGCGCCTTCGCCTTCATGGTCCGAGATATTACACGAACTACGTGTAATTACAAGCGCACCCGCAAAGTCCGCGCCCTCCACCCCGCCGCCCCCGCGATCGCGCCGCACCCGGCCGCGATGGCGAAGGCCGGCATGTAGCTGCCGGTGACGTCGAACAGGAATCCCGCCATCCACGGCCCCACCGCGCTGCCCGCGGCGCTGCCCATCAGGCCGAAGCCGACGATGGCGCCGAAGTGCGTGCCGCCGAAGCGGTCGCTCACCATCGCCGGGATGAGCGAGGCCGTCGCCGAGTAGCCCACGCCGAGCAGCACCGCGTAGCCGTAGATCGCCCAGGCCGCGGGCGCGCCAGCCGACCAGCCCAGCGCCGCCAGCGCCGCGACCGCCGCCACCATGATCGCGATGCCGCCCACGTACACCCGCTCGCGCTCGTAGCGGTCCGACAGCCAGCCGCCGCCGATCTTGCCCGCGATGCTCGCCGCCCCCACCGCTCCCACCACCGAAGCCGCGATGAACGCGCTCACGCCGTGGTCGACGAGGTAGGCCACCTGGTGCACGTGCATCGTCTGCGAGCAGACGTTGCCGAAAAAGAACGCCGCGATCATCAGCCAGAACGGCTGCCCCCGCAGGGCCT
>JANNXB010000506.1:0-5834 GCA_031409355.1 Betaproteobacteria bacterium
GAGGTACGCCTTGCCCTTTATGCTCATGGGGGAGATTTTCGCTTAAAATGCCCTCCTCGCGCGACAGGCGGCGCGAAACGGGTTTTCATACACGGGTGGTTAGCTCAGCGGTAGAGCACTGCCTTCACACGGCAGGGGCCATAGGTTCGATCCCTATACCACCCACCAACAATCAATAGGTTGCGAATTTCCTCCGGACTGTACGGACGCCGGTACGGAAATTCGCTGCGACCTGCCCCCCATAGGCCGTACCAGCTGAGATGCGATAAACTCGCTACGCTGCAATTGCTTCGAAAACGAGAGTGAATATGAAGTTGTCCGAGCCAGTAATCATTGCCCGCAAGATCGTCGCCGCGAAACGCCGCGCAGCGGGCAGGCGCATTGCGGCGAACATTCGCCGCCTTCAAAGGATGCGAGGCACTCGGACCGCCAGCCAGGCTCTCGCTGAGGCTCGCGGAGAACGACTCGCGCGCTGATGGCGATCGAGCTGGTGCTGGATGCCAGCGTCTCGCTCGCCTGGTTCCTGAAGGAAACGCCTGAACGTGCAGCCTATGCTGCAGCGGTCAGTGCGGCTGCGGCGGACGGCGCCGTTCTGCACGTGCCTGTGCAGTGGGGGATCGAAATGGGTCACGTGCTGCTGCGCGAGCATCGGCGCAAGGTTCTGAAGCGCGGGCAACTGCAACAGGCGTTCGAGGATCTCGATAGCTTCGATATTCGGGTGCACCTTGAGCTGTTCACGCCGCGGCGCGTGGTGGACCTGGCGAGCCGGTACCACCTGCAGGGTTACGATGCCCTGTACTTTCACCTGGCGCGGTCCCTGGGCCTGCCGTTGGCCACGCTGGACCATGGACACCGGCAGGCCGCAAGAACGCACGGCGTAACCCTGTTTGCGGCTCCGTAACCATTTCGTAGCCGAGCCAGAACCTGTCCCTTTGAGGCCAGTCGTGTCGTTTTCTGGCGCCTGCGGTCGTTCCGGCGCGGAGCCGGTTAGCGTAAGTTATTGAACCAGAACGACCGCATTGCCATCTGCTCGACTCAAGCGCAGGGCCATAGGTTCGATCCCTATACCACCCACCAATTCCTTCCAGCGGTTACCCAGCAGCAAGGCCGGGGATTGTTTGCCTAAGCGGCGATCGGCTCGATGTGCCGATACCGCTTCGGGTCTTGCTCAAGTTGCCAAAGATCGACCGCTGCCTGCATGCGCAACCAGCTCTCGGCCGTCGTGCTTGTGAGGCGCGCGATCCGGACCGCCATGTCTGCCGACAGCGCCCGCTTGCCGTGGAGCAGATCGGACACGCTCAGGCGGCTCACACCCAGGCGCTTCGCGAGTTCGCCCTGCGTCATCTTGAGCGCCGGCAGCACGTCCTCGCGCAGCACTTCGCCAGGGTGGGTGGGCTTTCGTTTCGGATCTCGCATGCTCTTCATCAGTGGTAGTCCTCCAAGTTCACGTATACCGCATCGCCGACCTCGAACTGGAACGTAATGCGCCAGTTGCCGGACACCCATACCGAGTAGACACCCTTCCGCTTGCCCTTCAGCCCGTGAAATCCGTACCCGGGCAGATTCAAGTCCTCGGGTCGCACCGCGGCATCGAGCAGATCGAGAATTCGACGGACGCGCTCGGCGTGCTTCGCGTCGATGCCCTTGCGCTCGCTCTTGGTGAAGAAGCGCTCCAAGCCCTTGTGCCGGAAGCTCCTGATCACCTCGCGCTTGTCATGTCTGGCATGACAGTCATTGTAATGTTCTGGATGACAATGTCAAGGGCGCGTGCCGCCGTTCAACGAGAAAGGCGACCTTCCGCCGGAAATACACTCGGTCGGCTGGGGCCTTTCTCGTGTTCGGCAGTTTCGTTACGACCGGTCCCGATCCAAGGGACGTGGCAAACTAAGCGCGATGGAACCAGGCGCGGACTATTGGAAGTCAGGCCGTGATACGTGACGACAAGGATTTGGCGGTGTCGCGCGAGCGCCTCGCCAAGCTTGCGCACACGCTAGAGACACTGCGCAACACTGCGCGGCCTGAGGAATGGCCGGCAATTGCCATCTGCGAGATTCACACGGCAGGGCCATAGGTTCGATCCCCACACCACCCACCAACATTCCCCTGCATGCACATATTCGACCTCCCCTCCATGCGCTCGGCCCTCTTCGTGCCGCTCGCGGACGATCGCTTCCTCGCCAAGGCGCACGAGCGCGGCGCGGACGCGCTGCTGCTGGACCTGGAGGATTCCGTGCCGCCGGCGCAGAAGGTCGCGGCCCGCGCGCGGTTGCCGGAGGCGGCGCGCAAGCTGGCGGCGCAGGGAGCGACGCTGATGGTGCGCGTCAATTCGTTGCCCGAATGGTTCGCCGACGACCTGAAGGCCGCGGCGCAGACGCCGGCGGCGGTGATCTTCCTGCCGAAAGTGGAATCCGCAGAGCAGGTGCTCGCCGCTGAGCGCCTGCTGGGCACGAGCCAGGTAAAGCTGGTGGCGATGCTGGAATCGCCCGCTTCGGTGCTTGCCGCGGTCGAGATTTCGCGCGCCGGCACGCGGCTCGCGGGACTGGTGTTCGGCAGCGAGGACTACTGCGGCGTGCTCGGCATCGCCTCCGACCGTGCTGCGCTCGATTGGCCGGCGCAGATGGTCGCCACCGCCGCGCGCGCCCGCGGCCTCGCGGCGATTGGCCTGCCCGGACCCGTCGCGGAAATCGCGGACATCGACGCCTTCACCCGGCTGCTGGAGAAAGCCAAGGCCATGGGCTTCACCGGCTGCACCTGCATCCATCCGAAACAGGTGGCTGCGGCGAACCGCGTCTACTCGCCTTCCGCAGAGGAAATCGCGCTCGCGCGGGAAATCGTCAGCGCCTTCGAAGCGGCGCTACGCGAAGGCAAAGGCGCGTTCGCCCTGCATGGACGCATGATCGACGCGCCGATCGTGGACCAGGCGCGTGCCACCCTGGCGAGGGTTCGTTAGTTTTTGCAGGCGATATTCCAGAACGCCTCGTCCAGCGCGCCGGGGACGATGTCCTCCCAGCGTCCCACGCGGGCGCTCGTGTCCACCGCGCCGCCGGTGCCCATCTGGCCCGCGAAGTCGATCGACGACAGCAGCCGCACGCGGCGCTGCGCGCAGTCGTATTCGCGCAGCACCACCGTAGAGAAGAGTCCTCTGCCTTCGGGCGTGAAATCCTGCCGCCTGAAGTCATACATGCCTGACATGCTCGCCATGGACCCATTGCGGCGGATGCTGTCGCGATCAGCGTAGGCCGAGGCGATGTAGTCGCCCTGGCCTACCGGGGTCCAGTCCGCGACCGCGCCGGCGCACCAGAGCGCGAGCAGCAGCGCGAAGCTAGACGAGCGAGCCACGCCGCGCCAGCGCTTCGCGCTCGAAGCCCGCGACCTTCTTGTACGCCTCCGACAGCCCGACCATCTCCGCGTTCGAGATCACGTCCTCGATGCGCGCGAAGGGCTTGTCGCCGCTTCGCTTCCATACTTCGCGCAGGATCGCATCGGGTGGATTGGCGCGGTTCATGAGGACCAGATTGCTCGTGGCCTGCAACCTGATTTCTTCGTATTTTTTCAAGGCGTTTTCGACACTCCCCTCCCGGGAAAGACAACCCGTCAATGCCCGCGCATCCAGAATCGCCTGCCCCGCGCCGTTCGATCCCCTTGGATACATCGGGTGCGCGGCGTCGCCCAGCAGCGTGATCCGGCCTTTCGTCCACCAGGGCAGCGGATCGCGGTCCACCATCGGATACTCCAGCACCTGCTCCGAATCGCGGATCATCGCCGCGCAGTCGAGCCAGTCGAAGCGCCATGCCTGAAATATCGGGTAGAAATCTTCGATTTTCCCGCCGAGGTTCCAGTCCTGCATCACGTTGCGCGGCGACTGGATCTCGGCGACCCAGTTCACGAGTTGCAGGCCACCGGGTTCCGGCTTGCGGATGGGATAGACGACCATCTTGCCCGCCTCCAGCCAGCCCGCGACCGCCATGCTGGCGCCGCTTAGGAAGGGCTTCATGCGCGTCACGCCGCGCCACATGTTGATGCCCTGGTAGGCGGGCGGCCCTTCTCCGGGGAAGAGCTGCCTGCGTACCGCGGAATGGATGCCGTCGCAGCCGATGATGCAGCTGCCTGCGACCGAACTGCCGTCCTCGAATTCGGCTTTTCCGTCTTCCGATACGGAAATGCATTTTTTATTCAGGACAACCGAATCGGCTCCGAGCCTGCTGCGCGTTTCCTTCAGCAATACTTCATGCAGGTCCGCGCGATGGATGGACAGCTGCGGCCATTCGTAGCCGGCGCCGCGCCCGCGCGGCTCCCTGAAGATGAACTGGCCGAAGCGGTTGTAGAAGCACAGTTCCTTCGTCTCCACCGCGATGCCGGCGAGCTTTTCCTGCAGCCCGAGCTCCGTCAGTTCGCGCATGCCGTGCGGCAGCAGGTTGACGCCGACGCCAAGCGCCTTGATCCCGGGCGCCGCCTCGAACACGCGGCAGGCGATGCCAGCCTGGTGCAGCGAGAGCGCGAGTGTCAGCCCGCCGATGCCGCCGCCGATGATCAGGACGGGTTCCACAAAAGTTCAGCCGGCGGAGATTCTGGCCTCGTGCACCACGCGGCCCCAGCGCTCGAGGTTGCTCTCGATCAGCTTAGCGAGTTCGGCCGGCGTGCCGGTGCGCGGGCTCAGGCCCTGCTTCAGCAGCCCGGCGCGCACGCCCGCCTCGGCGAGCGAAGGCACGTCGGGCGTCGCCGGCGAGCGCTGCGCGCCGAGGAGGTCGGTCACCGCCGAATGCGCCACCAGCGAAAGATTACCGATCGCGACGAATATCAAAAATCGTTTCATAAAACCATTATAGCGACGCTAGACTTCCCCATGAGCGTTTCCCTGGATGACATTCGCGCTGCGGCGCAGCGCATTTCCGGCGCGGTGGAGCGCACGCCCTGCCTGCACAGCCGCACCCTGTCGCGCCTGACCGGGGCCGAGGTCTGGCTCAAGTTCGAGAACCTCCAGTTCACCGCCTCGTTCAAGGAACGCGGCGCGCTGAACAAGCTGCTCACCCTGGACGAGGCCGTGCGCAAGCGCGGCGTCATCGCCATGAGCGCCGGCAACCACGCGCAGGGCGTGGCGCATCACGCAGCGCGCCTCGGCGCCCGCGCGGTGATCGTGATGCCGCACGGCACGCCGAACACCAAGGTGCGCGGCACGCAGGTCCTCGGCGCGGAAGTCGTGCTCGAAGGCGACACGCTCGCCGACGCCGCGCGCCACGCCCGCGAACTGGCAACGAAGGAAGGCCTCACGTTCATCCATCCCTACGACGATCCGGCCATCATCGCCGGCCAGGGAACCGTCGCGCTTGAGATGCTCGAGCAGGCGCCGGAACTGGAGGTGCTCGTGGTGCCGGTCGGCGGCGGCGGCCTGATCTCCGGCATGGCCGTGGCCGCGAAGGCGCTAAAGCCCGGGATCGAGGTGGTCGGCGTCGAATCAAGGAACTACTGCGCCATGCACCAGCGCCTAAACAACCTGCCGGTGCGAGTCGGCGGCGACACCATCGCGGAGGGTCTGGCGGTACGGGATGTCGGGGAATTGCCTTTGAACTTGCTTCAAAAGCTTTTAATCCAGATTCTGCTGGTGGAAGAAGAAACCATTGAACGTGCCATTGTGTCCCTGATCGAAATCGAAAAGACCGTCGCCGAGGGCGCGGGCGCGGCCGGGCTCGCCGCCCTGCTCGAGCATCCGGCGCGCTTCGCCGGCAAGCGCGTCGGCATCCCGGTGTGCGGCGGCAACATCGATTCGCGCCTGCTTTCGGCGGTGCTCATGCGCGGCCTGGTGCGCGACGGCAAGCTGGTGCGCCTGCGCGTCGTCA
>JANNXB010000507.1:0-2347 GCA_031409355.1 Betaproteobacteria bacterium
ATGACGCGCCCCGCCATCCGCGCAGGCCGCATACTTCCCGCACTCGAGGATCGCCGGGGGTTCCTCAAGAAATCGCTTGCGCTCGCCGGCGGCGCCGGGGCGGCCCTGGCTGCACCGCACACGCGCGCGCAAGGTGATCCGGCAATCCTAAAACTCCCCACCCACTCGAGCGCCTTGGGCCAGCCGGTGGCGGCACGCGGCTACGGGCTGCCCTCGGAACACGAAACGAATCTCCAGCGCCGCGAAAGTCCCGGCCTGACGCGCGTGTCCCAGGCCTCGGTCTCCTTCGCGCCGTTGCAGGGAATGTTCGGCATCATCACGCCGAGCGGCCTGCACTTTGAGCGCCACCACCAGGGCTGGTGGGACATCGACCCACGCCAGCACCGGCTGATGGTGATGGGCATGGTGCGGCAGGCCAAGGTCTACACGATGGACGACCTGATGCGCCTGCCGGCGGTATCGCGCGTCCATTTCATCGAGTGCGGCGCCAATTCGGGCATGGAATGGAACAACGTTTCCGTGCCGACGGTTCAGTACACGCACGGCATGCTCTCGTGCTGCGAGTTCACCGGCGTGAGACTGGCCACGCTGCTGGACGACTGCGGCGCCGACACGAAAAAAGGCCGCTACGTGCTCGCCGAAGGCGCGGACGGCTCGGGCCTGACCCGCACCATCGCGATGGAACGCGCGCTCGACGATGCCATCGTCGCCTGGGGGATGAACGGCGAGATGCTCAGGCCGGAAAACGGATACCCGTTGCGTCTCGTGGTGCCGGGAGTGCAGGGCGTGTCCTGGGTGAAATGGCTGCGCCGGCTCGAGGTGGGCGATCAGCCGTGGCACACGCGCGAGGAAACGCTGCATTACATCGACCTGATGCCCGATGGCAGGCACCGGCAGTTCACCTCGATCCAGGAATGCAAATCCGTGATCACCAGCCCCTCCGGCGGCCAGACGCTGCTCGACAGGGGTCACTACAACGTCAGTGGACTCGCCTGGTCGGGGCGCGGACGTGTAAAGCGCGTCGACGTGTCGATTGACGGCGGGCGCAACTGGCGCACTGCGCGGCTCGAGCCGCCGGTGCTCTCCAAGGCACTGACCCGCTTCAATATCAGCTGGAGCTGGGACGGCGCGCCCGCGATCCTGCAGAGCCGCGCCATCGACGAGACCGGCTACGTGCAGCCGAAGATCGCGCAACTGCGCGCGGTGCGCGGCACGCGGTCCATCTATCACAACAACGCCATCCAATCGTGGCAGGTGGCGGCCAGCGGCGAGGTAGGCAATGTCCAGGTGGACTAGCCTCGCGCTCTGTTTTCTTGTCTGTCTTGAAATTCAAGCGAAAGAAAAGTTCGCCGGGGTCGGCCGCCCTGCTACGGCGGCGGAAATCGCTGCCTGGGATATCGACGTGCGCGCCGACTTCAAGGGCCTGCCGGCGGGCTCGGGCAGCGTGAAGCAGGGCGAGGAAGTGTGGGAAGCGAAATGCACGTCCTGCCACGGCAGCTTTGGCGAATCCAATGCCATGTTCCCTCCGATCGCGGGCGGTACCACGCAGAAGGACATCGAGCGCGGGCGCGTCGAGGCGCTGGCCCGTCCCGGCGAGCAGCGCACCACGTTGATGAAGCTGTCGCAGGTTTCGGCGCTCTGGGATTACATCAATCGCGCGATGCCCTGGAACGCCTCCAAGACCCTCAGCGCAAACGAGGTCTACGCGCTGACCGGTTACATCCTCAACCTGGGACGCATCGTGCCGGACGATTTCGTGCTGTCCGATCGCAACATCGCGGACATCCAGAAGCGCCTGCCGAACCGCGACGGCATGGTGCCTGCACCGGGGCTCTGGGAAGTAAAAGGCAAGGCTGACGTCCGGAACGACGCTTGCATGCGCGATTGTCCCGCGAAGGGGCAGGTCGTTTCCCGATTACCGGATGTCGCGCGCGGCTCGCACGGCGATTTCGCCGCGCAGAACCGGCTCGTCGGACCCGTGCGCGGCGCGCCCACCGCAATCTCCGCTCCCGCCGCGGGCGACCTGGTGCGGCCGCTGGCGGAGAAATCCGGCTGCCTCGCCTGCCATGGCGCGCGGCAACGGCTCGTCGGTCCCTCCCTCGCCGAAATCGCGGCCCGCTACCGGACCGACGCCGGGGCCGAACCGCGCCTCGCCGCCAAAGTCAAAGCCGGCAGCCAGGGCGTTTGGGGTAATGTACCGATGCCGCCGCATCCGCAAATTCAGGAAAGCGAGGCGCGCGCGCTCGTTCGCTGGATACTCACGAGTGACTAGAGGAGAAGACATGCTTCATACACGCAGGAAAGTGCTCAAAACAGGAGGCGGCGCCGGCGTGCTGGCATTGCTGTT
>JANNXB010000508.1:0-2394 GCA_031409355.1 Betaproteobacteria bacterium
GGCGGGCGCTTCGTCGAAGTGCAGGGCACCGCGGAAGGCGAGCCCTTCGCCCGGGAGGAACTGGACAAATTGCTCGCCCTCGCCGCACGCGGCATAGCGGAACTCGTTGCATACCAGAGACGCGCTTTGGGGCTGTGAAGAGCATCGTCCTTGCCTCAGGCAACCCCGGCAAGAAGGCCGAGATCGAGGAACTGCTCGCGCCGCTCGGAACCCGCGTGATTACGCAAGTCGAACTCGGCATTACGGAAGCGGAAGAGCCCCACGACAGCTTCCTCGAGAACGCCATGGCGAAGGCGCGGCACGTCTGTTTTGCAACGCGCCTGCCGGCGCTCGCCGATGATTCGGGTCTGTGCGTGGATGTTCTCGGCGGTGCGCCAGGCGTTCATTCGGCGCGCTATGCCGGTGAACCGAAATCGGATCAGAAGAACAACCAGAAACTCCTCGACGCGATGTCCGCGCAGGAGAACCGCAGCGCGCACTACGAATGCGTGCTGGTGCTGATGCGGGGTCCCGGGGACACGCAACCGCTGGTTGCGAGCGCGCAATGGCATGGCAGCATCGCGTGCCAGCCAAGTGGCTCCGGCGGCTTTGGCTATGACCCGTTGTTCCTGCCGCTGGGCATGGCGAAAACTGCGGCCGAGCTTGAGCCCGAAGAGAAGAATTGCGTCAGCCATCGCGGCCGGGCGCTCGCCAGGCTGCTCGAGATGCTGAAGCGCGAACCGTGAGCGCGGCCGTACTGCGCGACATCCGCAAGCCGCGCTTCACCACGCTTCCGCCGCTGTCGCTCTACGTGCACCTGCCGTGGTGCGTGAAGAAATGTCCCTACTGTGATTTCAATTCGCATGAAAAGCAGGGAGAACTGCCGTTCTCAGAATACATATCGGCCCTGGTCCGGGACCTGGAGGCCCTGCTGCCGTCGATCTGGGGGCGGCGCCTGACGAGTGTCTTTATCGGCGGCGGCACGCCGAGCCTGTTTCCATCCGCGCAGATCGACGCGCTCCTGTCCGCGGTGCGGGCGCGCGTGCCGCTCGAGCCCGGGGCGGAAGTAACCATGGAGGCGAATCCGGGCGCCTCCGAGGCGGAGCGTTTCAAGGGTTATCGCGACGCGGGCGTGAACCGGCTGTCGGTCGGCGCGCAGAGCTTCGATGACGCGATGCTCTCGAAGCTGGGGCGCATCCACTCGGCGGACGAGGCGCGCCGCGCCATCGGCACGGCGCTGGACACGTTCGGCAACGTGAATCTCGACCTCATGTACGGCTTGCCGGGGCAGACGCTGGCGATGGCGCGCGCCGACATCGAGGCGGGACTGGCGCTGGGAACGCCGCACCTGTCGGCCTACCAGCTGACGATCGAGCCGAATACCGTGTTCTTCTCCAGGCCGCCGCAGCTGCCGGATCACGATGCGTCCGCGGACATGCAGGAGATGGCGGAGCAAACGCTTCATGCCGCCGGCTTCGAGCACTACGAAACCTCCGCATTTGCCAGGCCGGGCCACCGCTGCAGGCACAACCTGAACTACTGGGAGTTCGGCGACTACGCGGGCATTGGTGCCGGCGCGCACGGCAAGCTGAGCTTCGCCGATCGCGTCACGCGGCATGAGCAGCCGAAGCAGCCGCGGGAATATTTGAAGAATAATTTTTCAATCAAAAATCAAAACATTTCGCCGCGCGAGTTGCCGTTCGAATTCATGCTGAACGCGTTGCGCCTGGTCGATGGATTCCCGGCGGACCTGTTCGCCGCGCGCTGCGGCCTGCCCCTGTCGCTGGTCGAATCGCAACTCGAAACCGCGGAGGGAAAAGGACTCATCGAGCGCAGCGTCGAACGCATCCGGCCGACCGAACGCGGGCGCGGCTTCCTGAACGACCTGGTCGGGCTATTCCTTCCGACGAAGGAATAGCAGGTCGCGCACCGGATGGCCGAGCCCGATCCCGCGGCGCTCGAACTTGGTGACGGGACGCTTTCGTGTTTCTTCAGGATCTTTCTTGAAAAGAGAACTCGAAGACAAGACCTCGTCAATCTGCACCGCGTACTCTGGCCAATCTGTCGCGGCGTGGAAGTATCCGCCGGGTGCGAGCTTGCGCGCGGCAAGTGCAGCGAAGGGCGGCTGCACGAGGCGGCGCTTGTGGTGGCGCTTCTTCGGCCAGGGGTCCGGAAAGAACAGGTGGATGCCGGCGAGCAGGCCGTCAGGAATCATGGACCCCAGCACCGCCACCGCGTCGTGGCGGATGAGGCGCAGGTTTTTCAGCTCGAGCGCCGCGATTTTCTTCAGCAGGCTGCCGATGCCGGGGCCGTGCACTTCAATGGCGATGAAGTCCACCGCCGGGTTCTGCTGCGCGATCTCGGCGGTCGTTTCGCCCATGCCGGAGCCGATTTCCAGAACGACGGGGGCAGTCC
>JANNXB010000509.1:0-12413 GCA_031409355.1 Betaproteobacteria bacterium
TTCGGCGGCATGGCGCTCACCTCGTATTCGCAGAACATCGGCGTGATCTCGCTCACCGGCGTGGGCAGCCGCTTCGTGGTGGCCTTCGGCGGCGCCTTCCTGATCCTGATGGCCATGGTGCCGAAAGTCGGCGCCATCATCGCACTTATGCCGAACGCAGTGCTGGGCGGGGTGCTGCTGTTCATGTTCGGCATGGTGGCCTCGGTGGGCATCGACATCATCGGCCGCAATCTGGCCTCGCGCCGCGACGCGGTGATCGTCGCCGCTTCTCTCGCGGTGGGCCTGGGCATCCAGGCCGCGCCGCCGGGCGCGTTCGAGGCGATCCCGCAGGCGTTGCGCATCCTGGTGACCGACGGCATTGTCATGGGGATCCTGCTGGCGATGTTCCTGAACCTGGTATGGCCGAAGGAAGAGTAGCTAGCGGGTTTTCGAATCCAGGTGCGCAAGGTGCAGCCGGTGCAGGCTGATCTTGCGTACCTCGGTCTTGCTCGATTCGATATGCGTGCGTAGCAGCTGGGTCGCGCGCGCCGCCCCGCGGCCGAGGATGGCGCGCAGGATCTGTGCGTGCTCGAGATAGGTGTAGACGATCCGCTCGGGATGGGTGAAATCCAGGCGGCGTACGATGCGGATGCGCTCGGTGATGCCCTGGTGGATGCGCGAGAGTTCCGGATTGCCGGCGGCCGCGACCAGGGCGCAGTGGAACGCCTCGTCCAGGCGCGCCACCCGGGCGCCGTCGGTCAGCCGCTGGCGCGGCGGCACCAGCCAGGCTTCGGCAAGCCCCGCCAGGGCGGGCCGCGGGTTCCCGCTGCAGAGCTTGCGAACCGCCTCGCATTCGAGAATCACGCGCACGTCGTAGAGGTGATCGAGCGCATCGAAATCGAGCGGCCGCACGCTCCAGCCGCTTTTCGCGTGCACCTCCAGGTAGCCTTCGCGCTGGAGGCGGAACAGCGCCTCGCGCACCGGGGTGCGCGATACCCGCGCGCGCGCGGCGATTTCATTTTCCGAGAAGCGCGCGCCCGGAATCAGGCGGAACTCAAAGATATCCGCCCGGATCTGCAGATAGACCTTGCGCGACAGCCTGCTGCCGTTACGATTTGCCGCCGTTCGTTTGCCCATGCGGCGATGCTGCTACCGGAGCCGCTGGCGCGCAACCGCCACCACGCCGGCGAGGCCGTCGCGGCCGGAGCAGTGCCCGACCGCATCCAGGCGCGCGAGCAGCGAGCCCCACTGCATCCGCCCTCGTACCGCCCGCGCAGCAAATAGCGCAGCAACGCAATCATGCAGGGCCTCATGGGCCTCGCCTTGCGCCGCCGCCGCCAGGTGCGCCCGGCTGATCGCGCCGGTGCGCTTGGCCGTCCGGGCTTCGAGCCAGCTCCAGAGCAGGGCCGCGCGCGCGCGATCGCCGCCGGCCCGCAAACCGACCATAACGCCGGCCAGGAAATCGTCCCCGGAGGGCGTGAGCCCGGGTCCCAGCCCGATCAGCGCCTGTACGGTCGGGGCCGGCGTGGCGCTCTTGCCCGCGAGCCAGCGCTCGATCGCGGCCATGGCGGGACGCGCGTGCTCGATCAGCGGCGATCCGGCGCCGACAATGGTGCCGCCCAGGCCGTCTCGCGCAGCTTGCCTTGCCGCGGCCCGCTCCAGGGCCGCAAGGTTGGCGCGGAGCGCCAAGCGCCCGGCACGCGCGCGCAGCGCTCGGGGACGCCAGAGCTTCGTTCCGGCGACCGATACCGTGAGCGATTCCCCCACCGCATGCTGGCCAAGCCCGTGCCGCTGCGAGATCCGTGCATTCAGCGGGCCGCAGCCGAGCGACGCGTCGCCAAGGCAGGCATAGCGCTCGCCCGAAAAGCGCAGGTAAAGGCTGCGCCGGAAAACCGCACAAACCTCGCCCGGCCCGCTCGCCAGCGCCGTGCGCGCGAACCGGCCGCATACTTCGACCGCAATCACGCGGGGCGGAGAAATTCGATCAGCGCGTCGAGCGCCGCATCCGGCGCCTCGGCCATCAGCGAATGGCCCGAGATCTCGATGCGGGTGCTTTTCGATTTCTCGATCTTCCTGATCAGGTCTTCCGCGCCGCGCGGCGGCGTCATCATGTCGCGTGCGCCGAGGATGAACTGCACCGGGCAAGTCAGTTTCGCCGCCGCCTCCATGCCGCCCGCGTAGGTATTGCAGGCAACGAGGTCGGTATGCAGCACGCCGGGGGCAAGGCGCCCGAGGCGCGCCAGGGTATCGCCGTACATCCACATGCCCGGGTTCGGGTTGCCGGCGAACGGCACCTGCGGCGCGTGGCCCCAGATGGTCTCCATGTCGAAGGCCGCCGTGTCGTTGCGCCGCGCCGCGTCGAGGAACGCCTCGCCGACCTTCATAGGGTACGCGATGCCGATCAGCGCGATCTTCTCCGCGCTTTCGGGATATCGCGCGGCGAATTCGAGCGCCACGAGCGAGCCCATCGAGTGGCCGACGACTGAAGAGGTTTTGATCTTTTTTTCGTCCAGGACTTTCTTAATCCAGTCAGCCATCTCGCCAACCGAATTTAGCGCCGGACCTTCGGAACGCCCATGCGCCGGCAAATCCACCGCCAGCACATTGAATCCGTGATAACCGAAGTAACGGCTCTGCAGTCCCCACCAGGAATGGTCCAGTCCGGCGCCGTGGACGAACACAACAGTCCGTTGCGACGGATCGATCTCGTGTGCCGCCGTGTAGGCAAATGCGGCCGTGCCTTTGATCTGCAGCTGCATTACTTAACCCTGGACGCGACGGCGAGCGAGCGCTCGAGGTCCTGGATCAGGTCGTCCACGTCTTCCAGGCCGATCGACAGGCGCACCGTGCCCGGGCCGATGCCGGCCTTCTTCAGGTCCTCGTCCGACATGCGGTAGTGCGTCGTCGTCGCCGGATGGATGACGAGCGACTTGGCGTCGCCGACGTTGGCGAGGTGCGAGAACACGCGCAGCGACTCGATGAACTTGCGCCCCGCGTCCCGGCCGCCCTTGATGTCGAAAGAGAACACCGCGCCGCAGCCTTTGGGCAGTAGCTGTTTGGCGAGTTTGTAATCAGGGTGCGATTCCAGTTCCGGAAACATCACCGACTGAACGGAGGAATGACCCGCCAGAAACCCCACGATTTTCCTCGTGCTCTCCACATGCCGCGGCATGCGCAGGTGCAATGTCTCGATGCCCTGCAGGATCTGGAAGGCGGTCATCGGCGCCATGCAGGCGCCGAAGTCGCGCAGGCCCTCGCGCCGCGCGCGCAGGAGGAAGGCGCGCGTGCCGGATTCCTCTTCGAAATCCATGTTGTGGAATCCCGCGTAGGGCGCGGTGAGCTGCGGGAATTTTCCGCTCTTCTCCCAGTCGAAACGACCCGAATCGACGATCACGCCGCCGATCGCAATGCCGTGGCCGCCGAGGAACTTGGTGGCGGAGTGATACAGCAGGTCGGCGCCGAGCTCGAAGGGTTTCATGAGCCAGGGCGTTGTGAAGGTCGCGTCCACCAGCAGCGGCACGCCCGCCTCGTGCGCGATGGCCGATACGGCGGGAATGTCGAGCACGTCGAGGCCGGGATTGCCGAGCGTTTCGCCGAACAGCAGGCGCGTACTCGGCTTTATCGCCTTGCGGAAATCTTCAGGATTCCTCGGTGAAACAAAGGTAGTCTCGATCCCGAATCGCTTCAGCGTGTAACCCAGCAGGTTGTGCGAGCCACCATAGAGCGCGGCGGAGGCAACAATGTGGCTGCCGGCGTCCATGAGCGTGGCGATCGCCAGATGCAGCGCCGCCTGCCCGCTCGCGGTCGCGATCGCGCCGACGCCGCCTTCGAGCGCGGCCATGCGCTCTTCGAACACCGCGACCGTGGGATTGGAAATGCGCGAGTAGACGTGCCCCGCGCGTTCCATGTTGAAGAGCGACGCCGCGTGCGCGGTGTCGCGGAACACGTAGGACGTGGTCTGGTAGATCGGAACCGCGCGCGCGCCGGTCGTCGGGTCAGGCGACTGCCCCGCGTGAAGCGCGAGCGTGTCAAAACCCGGGTATTTGAGGCCAGCCAAGCAAAGAACTTAGTGCAGGTGTTTTCTGGACGGCCGCGTCGCGGTCTCGAAAGCACGCTCGGGCTTTTTCACGTCCGAGCCGTGCTCTTTCCAGTCCTGCTCGAACATCCGATCGACGACCGCGGCCACTTCGGCGACGCGCTCCTTGCTGAACTGGCGCGCGAGCAGCGCGGACACATCCTCGATCATGCAGCGGCGCTGCGCTTCGTGGATTGCCTGCGCGGTCGGCCCGGCGAACAGCAGCCGCGACTCCTGCTCGCCGTTCTCCAGGTAGAGCGTGAGTTCCACTTCCACCGCCTCGTAGCACAGCGGCCCGAGATTCTCGAGTGCCGCATCTAGCGCCGTGTGGAAGCTGCGGCCGGTCTCGCCGGTCCAGCACATCAGGAACATCAGCTCCTTGTCGTCGAAACGCAGGCCCGGCTCTTCCTGCTCCAGGCTCTTGACGTCGCCAAGGCCCTCCGCGTCGAGATAGTCCAACAGGGGCGCGAGCGCCTGCTCGATCTGCTTCTTCGAGACGCCCTCGAGCATCGGGATGTCGGCGTGCAGGTGCACTTCCATGCGCATGGCGGCTTTTCCCGGGGGTAATGAATGCGCATTTTATCACGCGTGCAACAGGCAAAACAGACCGCCGGCGCCCGTCAACTGACCCGCGGCGACGCGCGTTACTGCAGGCAGGGAGACAATGCACTTGTACGCGTAGCTGCCCGCGGAGGTAGCCATGAACGTGATGTACAACAGCGAGAACTACTGCGTGGTCGAATTCCCGGGTTGCCTCGGCATCGAGGTGGTGGACAAGACCACGGGCCGGGTCGGGTTTCTCGAAGGCGCGGTCGAGCTGAAATTCCGCGCCTCGATGGCCCACCTGGCGGCTGGCACGCCGAGCGCCGAATCGGTGGACGAGTTTCTGGGCCACTACGACGCACTGCTGACGAACTCGGTCGCCCTGCACTAGGGGAAATTCGCTAGCATCGGGCTGGTGAAAAAGCCCGACTATCTAGGCGGCGGTTTCGTAAACCTTGTCGCATCCCTCGTGGAGGCGCGCGGCGGGACGCCGCGTCATCCGCCGCTGGTTTCTCTGCCCGTGTCCGAAGCCCGGACCGCTCGCAACGTAGTTTTCATGATCGTCGACGGGCTCGGCGACAACTACCTGCGGGCGAACGGCGGCGGCGGCCACCTCGCGCGGCATCGCCGCGGCGCGATCAGCGCGGTATTTCCCTCCACCACCGCGAGCGCCATCACCACGTCCTTCACCGGCGCGACGCCGCTGGAGCACGGCCTAACCGGCTGGTTCACCTATTTCTCGGCAGCCGCCTGCGTCGGCACGCCGCTGCCGTTCTTGCGGCGTGGCGAGAAGGCATCGCTCGGCGTTCCTCCGGCCAGGATATTCGTCGAGCCCTGCTACTTCGACGCGCTGGAGACGCGCAGCATCGTCGTTTCCTGGCGACCGATCATCGATTCGGCGTACAACCTGCACCACACGGGCCGCGCGGAACGCCGCGCCTACGACAACCTCGCCGGCTTCCTGGACCAAACGGCGAACGCCGTGAAGTCCGGGCCCGAGCGCAAGTTCGTTTACGCCTACTGGCCGGAATTCGACGCGCTGTCGCACCGCCACGGCGTCGCGAGCGCCGAAGTGCGGGCGCACTTCGCCGCGCTGGACGAGACTTTCGGCGAGTTGCTTGCCCGCCTTGCCGGGACCGACACGCTCGTCGTCCTCACGGCCGACCACGGCTTCATCGACAGCCCGCCGGAAGATTCCATCGATCTCCCGCCCGAACTCTGCGCCATGCTTCGCTTCCCGCTTTGCGGCGAACGGCGGGTCGCGTTCTGCCACGTGCAGGACCCGAAGGCGTTTCTCGGCAAGGCGAAGGACCTCCTCGGAGACCGCGCGCATGTGCGTCCCAGCCGGGAGCTCCTGGACGAAGGCTGGTTCGGCGAGGGACGCGCGCATCCGCATTTCGCGGAGCGAATCGGCGACGTGGCGATTGTCATGAACGGCCTTGGCACGGTAAAAGACTGGGTGAGCGGCGAGCCGCGGCACCTGCACATCGGCAATCATGGCGGCATGAGCGAGGATGAAATGAATATTCCACTGGTGGTGGCCACAACGTGAAAGCCAAATCATGAAAACACGCGCGAACGGCATCGAGGTCAACTACGAACTGCACGGCAAGGAGGGCGCACCCTGGCTGGTGCTCAGCCACTCGCTCGCCTGCAGCGTGCGCATGTGGGATCCGCAAATTGCGGCGCTGAAGGACAGCTACCGGATCCTCGCCTACGACACGCGCGGGCACGGCGCCACCGAGGCGCCCAAGGGGGCCTACACGCTCGAACAGCTTGCCGATGACCTGTTCTTTCTGCTTAAAGAACTGAAAATAACGTCCGCACACTATTGCGGCCTGTCCATGGGCGGCATGATCGGCCAGACCTTCGCGCTAAAGTACCCCGGCGTATTCAAGACGCTGACCCTGGCCGACACGACCAGCCGTTATCCGGCGGAAGCGGCGTCCGCCTGGGCGGACAGGGTCAAGACCGCGGAGGCGAAAGGCATGGAACCGCTCGCGCAGCCGACGCTTGAGCGCTGGTTCACCGAGCCGTTTCGCAGGAGCAATCCCGCCGCGGTAGACGCCATCCGCAAGCTGATCCTCGCCACGCCGGTCGCCGGCTACGCCGGCTGCTGCCACGCGCTGCCGAAAATCAACGTCACCGCACGCCTGAAGGAAATCAAGTGCCCGATCCTCGTGATCGTCGGCGCGGATGATCCCGGCACGCCGCCGGCGATGGCACGCGAGATCCACGAAAACGCGCCGGGCTCGAAGCTGGTGGTGCTGCCGCAGGCGGCGCACCTTGCGAACCTGGAGCAACCAGAGGGATTCACCAGCGCCCTGCGGAGCTTTATCGGGGGCTAGTTCTCAGGTTTCAACCCAGGCGGCCACGTCTTCCTTGGCTGCCCTGCGGGTGCGGAATTTATTGGCGGGGTGCTGCGCATCCTCGTAACCGAAGGAAATGCCGCACACGATGCGCCGGTCCTCCGCGATGCCGAAGAATTCGCGCAACGGCTTCGGGTGCGTGGCCAGCGCGGCCTGCGCGATGCAGGCGACGCCCGCGGCGGCGGCGGCCAGCATGAAGTTGTTCACCCAGGCGCCGCAGTCCAGCACGCCGTAGACGCCGAGCGCCTCGTCGGTGGTGACGATCAGCGCGTGCGGCGCGCCGAACAGGCTGTAGTTATCCATCCCCTGGCGGGCCGAAGCCTCGCGGTCGCCGCGCGCGATGCCGACGGCGTCGTAGAGCTGGAAACCGCACTCGCGCCGGCGCGCCAGGTACACGCCGCGGTACTCGCGAGGAAACGGCAGTTCCGGTTCAGGTTTGTTGGCCTTCACGTGCGCTAGCAACGCATTCCGCAAGCGCTCCGTCGCCGCGCCGCTCGCGATATGGACCTGCCAGGGCTGCGCGTTGCACCAGGACGGCGTGCGCTGCGCGGCCTCGAGCACGCGCTCGATCGTGGCGCGCTCGACCGGCCTCGCAAGGAAGCCGCGGCAGCTGTAGCGCCGCTGCAGCAGGCGTTCGAACTCTTCCAGCCCGTCAGCCATGCTTCAGGATCCTCCGACGCCCGCGACGCCGCGGTCGATGAATTCCTTCGATTGCATTAGCACCGCCTCACGCCATTCGGGCGCCGCCGGATAGAACGCCGCTTCGTATTCGCGCCGTACCTTGGCGGCGAGCACAGGATCGCGCGGCCCCTCGAAGCGCATCCAGCGCTGCGCCAGGCCCGCGCGCTGCATCTCGCGGCGCGGCAGCGTGCCGAACTCGACCACGATGCTGGTGACCTCGGCCTGCGGCAGCATCTCGGCGAAGGCGTCGATGATGGTGCCGCTGTAGGTCGCGAGCTTCTTGTGCGTCACGCCCTGCAGGTTGACGGCGCGCTCGCCCCACCACGCGCGCGCCCGCTCGCGCGCGGGCGAACCTTCCGGATGGAAGCAGATGTAGATGTGTTCGCACCAAGGCCCGATGCCTGTGTGCAGGTCGAGGAACGCGACCTTGCGCGCCCGCTCGAGATGCGTTTCCACCGCCGCCCGGAACGCGCTGTTGGCCCATTGCTTGCGCGCGCCGCCGTAGAAGATGCCGTCCTGGTGCGTGTACTGCCCGCCGTTGAAAGCGTCGGAAAACGCCTTCTCGCCGACCCGCTCCCGGTACGCATCGAGCCTGGCGAACGCGCCCGCGATCGACTCCTCGTTCCAGTCCCGGATCGCGATCGCCGGCTGCAGCTCCGCGTATCCCGGATTGGGGGGCAGGGGTTTCGAGAAGTCGATGAAGTTCCGGTTCAGGTCGACGTTTTCCTCGGTGACGCGCGTCTTGTGCGCGAAGCCCCAGGGATTCTGGGCGTGGAAGAAAACCACCGCGGTGTCCCTGGGCAGGCGCGGCTTGCCGCGCAGCCAGGCGCGTTGCGCCGCCGAGCCGGAATAACCCTCGATGCCGTGCGTGCCGCTGCCGACGACGAAGACGCGCGAGGCAGTCCCCGGCCCCAGCACCGACACGTCCAGGTACAGGGCCCCGCCCCCCGGCCCGCGCTCCGCGGGATGCTTGTAGCTGGTGAGCTTGGCCCCCGCGCGGCGCGCGGCCTCGACGAATTTTTCGCGCGCCTCGGCGTAGGAATCGGAGAACGCAGCGGTGTCCGGCATCGCGCCTAGCGTACCTCATTCAAATAGGCGTACCAACCGGTGGTATCGTTGGCGCCAATATGGCGATGCACAACCTGCCTGCGTTGCACAACCTGCGGAGCGCGCTAACCGGCCTGCTGCTGCTTTCCGCGCTTGCCGCCATGACGGACGCCGATGCGCAGCGCAGGCGCATGCCAGTGCGTACCGACGAGGTTCCCGATACCGAGTCGGGTCGCCCGGCAGCCAGCGCCGAGAAGCCCGCATTCAAAGGCCGGATGTTCATCTACGGCCCGCCGGACCTGCCGCTCGGGGCGCCGCCCGAGCACAGCAAGCGGCCCGAAACAGAGCCGGTTGCCGAACCCAAACCCGCGCCCACGCCACCGCCTGCTCAGATCGCGGTCCCGGCGCCCACGCCGCCGCCAGCTCCGGTTGCAGCGCCGAAGCCCGCGCCCACACCACTGCCCGTTCAGATTGCGGTCCCGGCACCCACGCCACCACCAGCGCCTGCCCAGATCGCGGTCCCGGCGCCCACGCCCACGCCGCCGCCAGCTCCGGTTGCAGCGCCGAAGCCCGCGCCCACACCACTGCCCGTCCAGATTGCGGTGCCAGCGCCAACGCCGCCTCCCGCATCCGTGGCTGCGCCGATCCTCGCAGCACCGGTGGTTGCGCCGATTGCCGCGCCCGCGCCCGCGCCGGCCCGCCCAGCCGCGCCCGCGGCGCCGCCCCGCCAAGAAGTTGCGCTCGCCGCGCCCTCGAGCGCGGCAGCACTGGCTGCGCCGCTGGCCATTGACAGCAAGTTGATCGAGCGCATCTTCAATTGCCTGTCCCCGGGGCTGCCGCCAGACTGGAAAAGGGCCTGGGTCGAGATCACCGACCAGGGCGCCGGCAAGGAAAAGGACGCCAAATTCCGCGTCTCCAACATTGGTCACGTCGACGACGAAGGCGAGCCGCTGGTGCCCTGCAATGCGGCCGCGCTGACCGGGAGCATCGTCGGCCTTAACGAAAAGCTGCCCCCCGAGCGCCGCGCCTGGAAGCGCGCATTGCTGGTGATCGACAACGACGGGGAATACGAGCTGTCCTACGACTACGCCAAGTAACTAGGCCTTGCGTAGAAAATCAAAGTCGCAGCCGTGCTCTGCCTGCAGCACGTGGTCCATGTAGAGCTTGGCGTAGCCGCGCGCCGGCACGGCCACCGGCGGTTTCCAGGATTTTTTTCTTTCTGATAAATCTTTTTCAGAAACAAACAAGTCAATCCTGCGGTCCTTCACCGATAGCTTGATGCGGTCGCCGTTGCGCACCAGCGCGAGCGGGCCGCCGACTGCGGCTTCGGGCGACACGTGCAGCACGATGGTGCCGTAGGCCGTACCGCTCATCCTCGCATCCGAGATGCGCACCATGTCCTTCACGCCCGCGCGCGCGAGTTTCTGCGGGATCGGCAGGTAGCCCGCTTCGGGCATCGCGTAGCCGGACTTCGGCCCGGCGTTCTGCAGCACCATGAAATCGTCCGCCGTGATGTCGAGCGCGGGGTCGTCCACGCGCGCCGCGAGATCGTCGAGCGAGCTGAAAACCACCGCCCTACCCTCGCGCTCGAACAGATTGGCATCGGCCGCCGAACGCTTGAGAATCGCGCCGTTGGGTGCGAGCGAACCGAACAGCGCCACCAGGCCGCCCACCGATGCAAGCGGCTCCGAGAACGGGCGCACCACCGCGCGATCCACCCAGGCGCCTTCCTCGTGCGCGAGGCGCTCGCCCAGCGTCTCGCCGGTCACGGTCATGCAATCGAGGTGCAGCAGCGGCTTGAGTTCGCGCAGCACCGCGCCCACGCCACCCGCGGCATAGAGGTCCGACATGTAGAACTGCCCGGTCGGCTTCAGGTCCACCAGCACCGGCGTCGTATCCGACACTTCGTTTAGCCGGTGCAGGTCGACTTTCACGCCGACCCGGCCGGCGATCGCGGTTAGATGGACGATGGCGTTGGTCGAGCCGCCGATCGCGAGCAGGACACGGATCGCGTTCTCCACCGATTTCTGCGTGATGACCTGGGAGGGCCGGATCGGATTCTTCACCAGTTCCACCGCGCGCCGGCCGCTCGCTTCGCCGGCGCGCAGCCGGTCGGCGTGCACCGCGGGAATCGCCGCGCTGCCCGGCAGCGCCATGCCGAGCGCTTCGGCGAGCGCGGCCATGGTGGACGCCGTCCCCATGACGGCGCAGGTCCCTGCCGTGGTGGCGAGGTTGCCCTCGACATCTGCGATGCCTTGCGCGTCCACCTTGCCCGCGCGATGCATGGCCCAGAAGCGCCGGCAATCGGTGCAGGCGCCGAGCCGCTCGCCGCGGTAGGAGGTCGGCATCATGGGCCCCGCCAGCAACTGGATCGCGGGCACGTCGGCGCTCGCCGCGCCCATGAGCTGCGCCGGCACGGTCTTGTCGCAGCCGCCCACAAGGACCACCGCGTCCATCGGTTGGGCGCGCACCATTTCCTCCACGTCCATCGCCATCAGGTTGCGGAACATCATCGAGGTCGGGCTGAGGAACACCTCGCCCAGCGAGGTGGTCGGAAAATCGATCGGCAGCCCGCCCGCGGCGATCACGCCGCGCTTCACCGCTTCGATCAGTTCCGGGAAATGGCGGTGGCAGTTGTTGAAGCCGCTCTTCGAATCGGCGATGCCGACCACCGGGCGCGCCAGCATTTCGCCGGAGTAACCCATGCTCTTGGCAAACGAGCGGCGCAGGTAGAGCGAAAACGCTGGATCGCCGTAGTTCGTCAGTCCCCGCGCCAGGCCATGCTTAGAGTCTTCCGACATTTACGTAAGTCCTTGAATTAATGTGGTGGGAAGTATCCCACCTATTTTTCTGGATAAGTTGTGGTTGTCTTCCCACAATCCCGGCCGTACTGTGCGCCGAGGAGGAAGAGTTGCATGGAAGCGATCGCGGAGCAAGGCAGCAGGCTGCCCGATGGCGGACTTTGTTTCCTGGATGAATCCTATGTCGTCTCCCGCAAGCGCGGTTGAATCCCCCGGCATCGCCGCGGAGCTGGTTTCCGGCGGCTCGCTCGAAATGGGCGCGCACCGGCCGCAGGACGCGCGCGACATCGCCGCGCTGCTGCCCGCCGGCACGCCGGTGTACGTCAACCACCTGCCGCGCCACAACCTGCTCGACACCCTGCCGACGCTCGTGGCGGTACGCAAGGCCGGCCTCGAACCGGTCCCGCACATCGCCGCGCGCCGCATCAGGGACCGCGCTGAAATCCAGACCTTCCTCACTCGCGCGGTCGGCGAAGCGGGGGTACGCAAGGCATTGATCCTCGGCGGCGACGAACAAAAAGCGATTGGTCCCTATGCCGACGGCGCCGCGCTCATCCGCGAAGGCCTACTCGCCTCCTCGGGCCTGCGCGAAATCGGATTACCGGGATATCCGGAAGGCCACCCACGCATCCAACTTTCTGTTCTCGAGGCTGCGTTCGCCGAAAAAATGGCGCTCGCAGCCGCGCTGGGGCTGGGAACCTACGTCCTCACCCAATTCTCCTTTGCCCCGGCGCGCATCATCGAGTACTGCGCCGGAATGGCGCGCAGCGCGCCCGGCGTTCCCATCTACGTCGGCCTGGCGGGACCGACCAATCCGGTGGCGCTGCTGCGCTTTGCACAACGCTGCGGTGTCAGTGCGTCACTCCGCGCGCTGCGCACGCAAGGCATGGATGCGGTGCGCCTGGTGACGCATACGGA
>JANNXB010000510.1:0-12234 GCA_031409355.1 Betaproteobacteria bacterium
GTAAGTGATGCCGTCGTTGTTCTGCTTTACGACCTTGTCTTTGCGCCCGAGCATCGTTTTCAGGTCGAGCTCCAGGCCCTTCACCTTCACGCCGTGGTCGGCGAAATGGTGCCCGGCCTGCTCGTAGTTCTCGGAGGACTGCAGCAGCGCCTTGGACGGGATGCAGCCGACGTTGGTGCAGGTGCCACCCAGCGCCGGCTTGCCATCCGCGGCCTTCGCTTCGTCGATGCAGGCGACCGAGAGGCCGAGCTGCGCGGCGCGGATCGCGGCGATGTAGCCGCCCGGCCCGCCGCCAATCACCACGACATCGAACGCCTTCATATCTCGAGGATCAGGCGCGCGGGATCTTCAAGCGCTTCCTTGATGGCGACCAGGAACAGGACCGCTTCCCGGCCGTCGATGATCCGGTGGTCGTAGGACACGGCGAAGTAGTTCATCGGCCGCACCACCACCTGGCCGTTCTCCACCACCGCGCGCTCCTTGGTGGCATGCACGCCGAGGATCGCCGATTGCGGCGGGTTGATGATCGGCGTCGAGAGCATCGAGCCGAAGGTGCCGCCGTTGGAGATCGAGAAGGTGCCGCCGGTCAGGTCCTCGAGCGACAGCTTGCCGTCCTGCGCCTTCTTGCCGAATTCCGCGATCTTCTTCTCGACCGCGGCGAAGGATAGTTGGTCCGCGTCGCGCAGGATCGGCACCACCAGGCCGCGCGGGCTGCCGACCGCGACGCCGACGTCGAAGTAGCCGTGATAGACGATGTCCGTACCGTCCACCGACGCGTTCACCACCGGGTATTTCTTCAGGCCATGCACCACCGCCTTGACGAAGAACGACATGAAGCCGAGCTTGACTCCGTGTTCCTTCTCGAAGCGCTCCTGGTAGCGCTTGCGCATGTCGATCACGGGTTGCATGTTGATTTCGTTGAAGGTCGTCAGGATCGCCGCGGTGGACTGCGACTGCAGCAGGCGCTCCGCGACCCGCTGCCGCAGGCGGGACATCGGCACGCGCTGCTCCGGGCGGCCGGCCAGCAGCTTGTCTACATTGACTGACGAAGCGGGTTGCTGAAGGGCTGTCTTTTGAACGGGAGCGGCACTTTTCTCCGGCTGGGCAAGAACGTCCCCTTTCGTAACCCTCCCATCTCTACCCGTTCCCTGGATCTGTGCCGTATCGATGCCTTTTTCCGCGGCCATTTTTTGCGCTGCAGGCATGACCGCGGGCGCCGATTTGGCTTTTGGCTCTTCCTTTTTTACTTCCTGTTTTTGAACTGAAACTGCAGAGGCCTTGCCCTCCGTGTCGATGGTCGCGATGACCTCGCCGGCGACCACGGTGCTCTTGTCGCCCTTCCTGACGCTCACCAGCACGCCATCGGCGGGCGCGGGCAGTTCCAGCACCACCTTGTCGGTTTCGATGTCGATCAGGTTCTCGTCGCGCTTCACCGCTTCGCCCTGCTTCTTGTGCCAGGCGAGCAGCGTGGCCTCGGCGACCGATTCCGAGAGCTGCGGGACTTTGACTTCAATCAGCATGTTTCTCTTTCTTCCTTCTCTTTCGGCCAAGGCCCTGGACGGGCA
This sequence comes from Betaproteobacteria bacterium, assembly GCA_031409355.1. Taxonomy (GTDB): domain Bacteria; phylum Pseudomonadota; class Gammaproteobacteria; order Burkholderiales; family SG8-39; genus RBG-16-66-20. Next base: position 1,566 of record JANNXB010000510.1, read on the forward strand.
TGACGAGATTGTCCGTCAACGGCGCGAACGCCGCCTGCACCAGTTCCTTCTGCTGCTCGTTGTGCAGCGACAGGTAGCCTGCCGCGGGTGAGGCCGAGGACCTGCGCATGGCATAGCCGAGGACCTGGTCGGGCCGCATATGGCGCAGCACGTAGTGCTGGATGCGGTGCCAGGCGCCCTGGTTGCCCGGCTCTTCCTGGCACCAGACCACCTCGTTCGCATTCCGGTACAGGTCCACCTGCGCCTGGAACTCGTCGTGCGGGAACGGATAGAGCTGCGCGATGCGCACGATCGCCACGTCCTTCACCGCCTTTTCCTTGCGCGCGGCCATCAGGTCGAAGAAAACCTTGCCACTGCAGAGAATGACGCGCTTCACTTTTTCGGGCTTGATGCTTTCGTCCCAGTCCCCGTTCACCGCCTTGAACTTGCTCTCGGCGAACTCCGGCAGCGGCGACACCGATTCCTTGTGCCGCAGCAGGCTCTTGGGCGTGAAGATCACGAGCGGCTTGCGCCACGGGCGGATCATCTGCCGGCGCAGCAGGAAGAACATCTGCACCGGCGTCGCCGGCATGCAGACCTGGATGTTGTAGTCGGCGCACAGCTGCAGGAACCGTTCCGGGCGGCCGGACGAATGCTCCGGCCCTTGTCCTTCATAGCCGTGCGGCAGCAGCATCACCATGCCGCAGATGCGGCCCCATTTCACTTCGCCCGAGGCGATGAACTGGTCGATCACGACCTGCGCGCCGTTGACGAAGTCGCCGAACTGCGCCTCCCACACCACCAGCTCGTTGGGTTCGGAGGTCGAATAGCCGTACTCGAAGCCGAGCACCGCCTCTTCCGACAGCACCGAGTCGATGACCACGAAATCGCCCTGGTTGGGCGCGATGTGCGCCAGCGGAATGTAGCTGCCCGCGTCCCATTTCTCGCGGTTCTGGTCGTGCAGCACCGCATGGCGGTGGAAGAAGGTGCCGCGGCCGCAGTCCTGGCCGGAAATGCGCACCGAGTAGCCGTCCTTGAGGAGCGAGGCGTAGGCGAGGTTTTCCGCCATGCCCCAGTCCACGGGCAGCTTGCCCTGTCCCATCAACCGGCGGTCGGCGATGATTTTCTCGACCCGCGGCTGCAGCTTGAAATTGGCGGGGATCGCCGTCAGCCGCTCCGCCAGCGCCTGCAGGTCCGCCAGCGGCAGCGTGGTGTCGTCGTTCTCATTCCACTTGGTGCCCTTGTATTTCGACCAGTCCACCGCGAACGGCGGCTTGAAGTTGGCGAGGATCGTCTTGTTGGTGTGGTAACCGCCGTCCATCGCCTGGCGGAAGGTGGCTACCAGCTTGTCTGCCTCGTCGCCCGCGATCACGCCCTGCGCCGCCAGCTTGTCGGCGTACAGCTTGCGCGTGCCCGGGTGCGCGTTGATGATCTTGTACATCAGCGGCTGCGTCACCATCGGCTCGTCCTGCTCGTTGTGGCCGAGCTTGCGGAAGCAGATGATGTCCACCACCACGTCCTTCTTGAATTGCTTGCGGTAGTCCATCGCGATCTCGATCGCCATGACGCAGGCTTCGGGGTCGTCGCCGTTGACGTGGAAAATCGGCGCCTCGATCATCTTCATGACGTCGGTGCAGTAGAGCGTGCTGCGGCTGTCGCGGGGGTCCGAAGTGGTGAAGCCGATCTGGTTGTTGATTACGATGTGCACCGTGCCGCCGGTGCCGTAGCCGCGCGTCTGCGCGAGGTTCAGCGTCTCCATCACCACGCCCTGCCCCGCCACCGCCGCATCGCCGTGGATCAGCACCGGCAGGACCTGGTCCCCGCCGCGATCCTTGCGCCGGTGCTGCCGGGCCCGCACTGAGCCTTCGACCACCGGGTTCACGATCTCGAGGTGCGAGGGATTGAAGGCGAGCGTCAGGTGCATCGGCCCGCCCGGGGTGTTGATGTCGGACGAGAAGCCCTGGTGGTATTTCACGTCGCCCGCCGCCAGGTGGTCGTCGTGCTTGCCTTCGAATTCGCTGAACAGGTCCTTCGGCATCTTGCCGAGCGTGTTGACCAGCACGTTCAGCCGCCCGCGGTGCGCCATGCCGATCACCAGCTCCTGCACGCCGGCGGCGCCCGCGCGCTGCAGCAGGTTGTCCAGCACCGGGATCAGCGTGTCGCCGCCTTCCAGCGAAAAGCGCTTCTGGCCGACGTAGCGCGTGTGCAGGTAGCGCTCCAGGCCCTCGGCCGCCGTCAGCCGCTCGAGGATGTGCTTCTTGTAGTCCGCCGGGAACGCCGGCTTGGAGCGCGTCGGTTCCAGCCTCTCCTGGACCCAGCGCTTCTCCGCGCGGCTGGACAGGTACATGTACTCCACACCCAGGGTGCCGCAGTAGGTTTCCTGCAGACTGCGGATGATGTCGCGCAACGGCGCCTGCTCCGGCCCCATGAGGGTGCCGGTATTGAAAACCGTGTCCATGTCGGCATCGGTAAGGTCGTAATAGGCGGGTTCGAGCTCCGCTATGTGCGGCTTCTGCTGCCGCTTTAGCGGGTCCAGGTCGGCCAGCAGGCAGCCCCGGAAGCGGTACTCGGCGACCAGCTGGATGACGGAAACCTGCTTGCGGTCGAGATCCGCGGGCAGCGCAGCGCGTTTGGTTCCTGCTTTTGCCTGTAAAGAAAAAGATTCAACAATCGGCGCGTGCGCCACGTCCTTCGCCGGACCGGCGCCCGGCAGCAGTTGCAGCTTGTCGAAATAGGCGCGCCATTCGTCCGTCACGCTGGCCGGGTTTTCCAGGTACTTCTCGTACTGCTCCTCGACGAAGGGGGCGTTGCCCCCGAACAGGTAGGAGTTATCGAGGAACTGTTTCATCATGGCCCGCTTCTCCCTTTCTACCTCTCGCCGATGGGTTTTACGTCGCGGCGGGCGGCGCCCTTGTAGAGCTGGCGCGGGCGGCCGATCTTGTACTCGGGATCCGAGATCATCTCCTGCCACTGCGCGATCCAGCCCACCGTGCGCGCCAGCGCGAAGATGCAGGTGAACATCGATACCGGGATGCCGAGCGCACGCTGCACGATGCCGGAGTAGAAATCCACGTTCGGGTACAGCTTGCGGCTGACGAAGTACTCGTCCTCGAGCGCGATCTTCTCCAGCGCGATGGCGAGCTTGAACAGCCGGTCGTCGTGCAGGCCGAGCTCGTTCAGCACCTCGTGGCAGGTTTCGCGCATCAGTTTGGCGCGCGGATCGTGGTTCTTGTAGACGCGGTGGCCGAAGCCCATCAGGCGCACGCCTTTGTCCTTGTTCTTCACCTTCTTGATGAACTCGCCGACCTTGGAGACGTCGCCGATCTCCTCCAGCATCTCGAGGCAGGCCTCGTTCGCGCCGCCGTGCGCCGGGCCCCACAGGCAGGCGATGCCCGCTGAAATGCAGGCGTAGGGATTGGCGCCCGACGAACCGGCCAGCCGCACCGTCGAGGTGGAGGCGTTCTGCTCATGGTCGGCGTGCAGGATGAAGATGCGGTCCAGCGCACGCACCAGCACTTCGTTCGGCTTGTACTCCTCGGTCGGCACCGCGAACATCATGCGCATGAAGTTCGCCGAGTAGGAGAGGTCGTTCTTCGGGTACATGAACGGCTGGCCCATGTTGTACTTGTAGGCCATCGCGGTGATGGTCGGCAGCTTGGCGATCAGGCGGAACGCCGAGATGGTGCGGTGCTCGGCGTTATTGATGTCCAGCGCGTCGTGGTAGAACGCGGAAAGCGCGCCGACCACGCCGACCATGGTCGCCATCGGGTGCGCGTCGCGGCGGAAGCCGGTAAAGAACCGGTGGATCTGCTCATGCACCATGGTGTGGTGGGTCACGATGCCGACGAACTCGGATTTCTGCTTCGCATCCGGCAGCTCGCCGTTCAGCAGCAGGTAGCAGACTTCGAGAAAGTCGCAGTGCTGCGCCAGCTGCTCGATCGGGTAGCCGCGGTACAGCAGCACGCCGGCGTCGCCGTCGATGTAGGTACTGGTCGAGTTGCAGCTCGCCGTGGAAAGGAAGCCCGGGTCGTAGGTGAACAACCCCGACTTGCCGTACAGCGTGCGGATGTCCACCACGTCGGGGCCGATGGTCCCGGACATCACCGGGAAATCCAGCGTCTTGCCGTCGGGCAGGGAGAGAGTCGCTTTCTTGTCCGCCATGGTGCTTTCCTTTTCTAGATAGCTCGCAGCCGAGCGACGATCCGTCCGTGCCTTGCGTCGTAGCGGTTGCTGCGTCCGCTCACGATGTCCCACAAATCGTTGTCTTCCAGCTCGAGAAGACTATTCAATGCACTTAAATCATTTTCTTTTAAATGATTTTCAATGAAATCGTGCAAGACCAAATCCAGCTCGAGCAGGCCGCGCCGGCATTTCCACTTTAACCGGCTCATGGCCAGAGCATCCATCACACGGTGCGTTTCACCATCAATTCCTTGATCTTGCCGATTGCGCGGGTCGGGTTCAATCCCTTCGGGCATACATCCACGCAGTTCATGATCGTGTGGCAGCGGAACAGGCGGTATGGGTCCTCGAGGTTGTCGAGTCGCGCGGCGGTCTCCTGGTCGCGCGTGTCGGCGATGAAGCGGTAGGCCTGCAGCAGGCCCGCCGGGCCGACGAACTTGTCCGGGTTCCACCAGAACGAGGGGCAGGCCGTGGTGCAGCAGGCGCAGAGGATGCACTCGTAGAGGCCGTTGAGTTCCTCGCGCTCCACTGGCGACTGCAGCCGCTCGCGCTCGGGCGGCGCGTCGTGGTTCACCACGTAAGGCTTGATCGAATCGTACTGTTTGAAGAACTGCGTCATGTCGACGATCAGGTCGCGGATCACCGGCATTCCCGGCAACGGACGGATCGTCACGTGGTCGGGCAGGTCGGCGATCTTCGTGACGCAGGCCAGGCCGTTCTTGCCGTTGATGTTTACCGCGTCCGAGCCGCACACGCCCTCGCGGCAGGAACGCCGGAACGAGATCGAGTCGTCCATCACCTTCACCTTGACCAGGGCGTCCAGCAGCATCCGGTCGGAATGCTCTAGCTGGACGTCGTAGTCCTTCATGTAGGGCTTTTCGTCTTTGTCAGGGTCGTAGCGATAAATGCTGAGTTTCATCAGTAAGTCCTGACCTTGGGTTCGAAAGAATCGACCGTCATCGGCTTTAGGTGGACCGGCTTGTACGCGAGCCGGTTGTCTTCCTTGTACCAGAGCGTGTGCTTCATCCAGTTCTTGTCGTCGCGGTTCGGGAAATCGGCGCGCGCCTGCGCGCCGCGGCTTTCCTTGCGTGCCTCGGCCGAGACGATGGTCGACATCGCGGTTTCCACCAGGTTGTCGAGTTCCAGCGCTTCCACGCGAGCCGTGTTGAAGACTTTGGATTTGTCCGAAATGAACGTTCTTCCCGCCCTGTCCGCGATAACCTTGATTTTCCTGACCCCTTCAATCAAATCATCCGGAAAGCGAAACACGCCGCAATGCGCCTGCATGATGCGGCGCAGGTCGGTCAGCACGTCCACCACCCGCTCGCCCGCGGCGTTCGCGTCCAGCCGCGCCAGTCTCGATCGCGTGTACTCGCCCGCGTCCTTCGGCAGATTGCGGTGCGGGCTGGGCAGCGCGCGGATGTCCTTGATCATCTGCTCGCCCGAGGACTTGCCGAACACCACGAGATCCAGCAGCGAATTGGTGCCGAGCCGGTTCGCGCCATGCACTGAGACGCAGGCGCACTCGCCCACGGCATAGAACGCGGGCACGATGCTCTCGTTGTTGTTGCCCTCGGGCACCACCACGCGGCCCATGTAGTTGGCCGGGATGCCGCCCATCTGGTAGTGCACCGTCGGCACCACCGGCACGAGGTCGCGGATCGGGTCGGCGTTGGCGAACTTGATGGAAATTTCCCGGATGCCGGGCAGGCGATGGTTGATGACTTCCGGACCGAGGTGGTCCAGCTTCAACATCACGTGGTCCTTGTCCGGACCGCAGCCGCGACCTTCCTTGATTTCCGTCGTCATGGCGCGCGACACGACGTCGCGGCTGGCGAGGTCCTTGGCGTTGGGCGCATAGCGCTCCATGAAACGCTCGCCGTCCTTGTTCAGGAGGTAGCCGCCCTCGCCGCGCACGCCCTCGGTGATCAGCACGCCGGCGCCGTAGACGCCGGTGGGATGGAACTGCCAGAATTCCATGTCCTCCAGCGGGAAGCCGGCCCGCGCAGCGAGCCCCAGCCCGTCGCCGGTATTGATGAAGGCGTTCGTGCTGGCATAGAAGACGCGGCCGGCACCGCCGGTGGCAAGCAATGTCGCCTTGGCCTGGAAGATGGTGACCTCGCCGGTCTCCATCTCGAGAGCGGTCACGCCGAGCACCGCACCGTCCTGCGGGTCGCGGATGATGTCCAGCGCCATCCATTCGACGAAGAACTGCGTGTTGGTGCGCACGTTCTGCTGGTACAGCGTGTGCAGCATCGCGTGGCCGGTGCGGTCGGCGGCGGCGCAGGAGCGCATCGCCATCTTCGCGGAGCCGTAATCCTGGGTATGACCGCCGAACGGGCGCTGGTAGATCTTGCCGTTCTCCAGCCGGTCGAACGGCATGCCCATGTGCTCTAGCTCGACCACGACCTCATTCGCGCGCCGGCACATGTATTCGATCGCGTCCTGGTCGCCGAGATAGTCCGACCCCTTGACGGTGTCGTACATGTGCCAGTGCCAGTTGTCTTCGGTCGAATTGCCGAGCGGCGCGGCAATCCCGCCCTGCGCCGCGACGGTGTGCGAGCGCGTCGGGAACACCTTGGTGAGCACGGCCACCTTCAAGTCGGCGCGCGCGAGTTCCAGCGCGGCCCGCATTCCCGATCCACCAGCTCCCACCACAATCGCATCAAATCGGCGTACTGGAAGTCCCAAGCTCATCTCCATAGAATCTGTATGGTCCAGCCGACATAGGCCGCGATCGTCAGCAGCACCAGTACTTCCAGGGCGAGCTTCAATCCCGCGGGCTGGACGTAGTCCATGATGATGTCGCGCACCCCCACCCAGGCATGCCAGGCGAGGCTCGCCATGAACAGCAGCGTCGCCACCCGCATCCAGCCCTGCGCGAACAGGTCGCGCCAGACCCCGTAAGTAATGGGATTACTTGTCAATAAAACAAAAACAAAGATCAAGGAGTAAACCGCCATGATCACGGCGGTGATCCGTTGCGCGAGCCAATCGCGCAGGCCGTAGTGGGCGCCGGTGATTATTCGGTTGGTCACCAGAGTTTCCAGCCCAGGAAAACGGTCAGGAAAATGCTGGCGCCGAGCACGATCCAGCTCGTGAGGCGCGCGGTCGCCAGGTCCACGCCCTTGTCCAGGTCGAGGAACAGGTAGCGGATGCCGGCGCAGAAATGGTGGCAGTAGGCCCAGACCAGGACCAGCAGGGCCAGTTTCACCGGCCACAGGCCGGCGTAGTGCTTGATCTTGTTGAACGCGGCTTCGGAGGAAAGGCTGGCGTCCAGCATCCACAGCAGCCAGACCAGCGCCACGAACAGGAGCGCGCCGCTGATGCGGTGCAGGATGGAAATCCATCCCGGAAGCGGCAGCCGGATCTCGAAGATCAGCGCCTGCAGGTTCAGGTACTTCGGACGGTGCTTCCTGACCGTCTTGACCGCAGCTTCGGGCATATTGAAGCGATTATATCGCTGCGGCGGTGCGGTAGAATCGAACCTCCTGTTTCGAGCGGCATATTCCCCGGAGTTATCCATGTCCAAAGCCCCCATCCGAGTCGCCGTCACCGGCGCCGCCGGCCAGATTGGCTACGCGCTCCTGTTTCGCGTCGCCAGCGGCGAAATGCTGGGCAAAGACCAGCCGGTCATCCTGCAGATGCTGGAGATTCCGGACGAGAAGGCCCAGAAGGCGCTAAAGGGCGTGATGATGGAGCTGGACGACTGCGCCTTTCCCCTGCTCCACGGCATGGTCCCCGCTTCCGACCCGATGGTCGCCTTCAAGGATGTGGGCGTGGCGCTGCTCGTCGGCGCGCGCCCCCGCGGCCCGGGCATGGAGCGCAAGGACCTGCTCGAAGCGAACGGCAAGATATTCGGGCCCCAGGGCCAGGCGCTGGACAAGGTTGCTGACAGGAACGTCAAGGTCCTGGTGGTCGGCAATCCGGCCAACACCAATTGCCTGATCGCGATGAAGAACGCGCCCAGCCTAAAGCCGACCCAGTTCACCGCCATGATGCGGCTCGACCACAACCGCGCGACCTCGCAAGTGGCCCAGAAGATAGGAAAACTCGTCCCCACGGTTAAAAAAATTACGATCTGGGGCAATCACTCGGCCACCCAGTACCCGGATCTCTTCCAGGCCGAGGCTGAAGGAAAGAAAGTCTGGCCGATGATCAACGACCAGGCCTGGCTGGAATCCACCTTCATCCCGACCGTGCAGAAGCGTGGGGCGGCGATCATCGAAGCGCGCGGCCTGTCTTCGGCCGCCAGCGCGGCGAACGCGGCGATCGATCACGTGCGCGACTGGTCGCTGGGATCCCGGGAGGGCGACTGGGTCTCCATGGGCATCCCGTCGGACGGCAGCTACGGCATTCCCGAGGGCGTGCTCTACGGCTACCCGGTGACCTGCAAGGACGGCAAGTTCGAGATCGTGAAGGGCATCGAGGTGAGCGATTTCAGCCGCAAGCGCATGGACGCGACCCTGAAGGAGCTGCACGAAGAGCGGGACGGCGTAAAACACCTCCTGGGCTAGGAATCTCGTGTCTTCCGGCAAAGCGTTTCGAAAAGCGGTCGCTGAGGAAAAGCCTCTTCAAGTCATCGGCACGATCTGCGCGTACCACGCGCTGATCGCCAAGCGCAGCGGCTACAAGGCCATCTACCTCTCGGGCGGCGGCGTCGCCGCCGGCTCGCTCGGAATGCCCGATCTCGGCATCTCCAACCTGGACGACGTGCTTATCGACGTGCGCCGCATCACGGACGTCTGCGACCTGCCGCTGCTGGTGGACGTCGACACCGGCTTCGGCTCGAGCGCCTTCAACGTCTCGCGCACTACCCGCTCGCTCATCAAGGCGGGCGCGGGCGCGATGCACATGGAGGACCAGGTCGGCGCCAAGCGCTGCGGCCATCGCCCGAACAAGGAACTCGTGTCGGCCGAAGAGATGTGCGACCGCATCAAGGCGGCGGTGGACGGGCGCACCGATCCCTCCTTCGTGATCATGGCGCGCACCGACGCGCTCGCGAATGAGGGTTTCGACGCCACCCTGGAACGCATGGGCAAGTACATGGCAGCCGGGGCGGACATGATTTTCCCCGAAGCCGTCACGGATCTGGATACCTATAGGAAAATAACCTCGGCAATCAAAGTTCCCGTGCTCGCCAACATCACCGAGTTCGGCAAGACGCCCCTCTTCACCGTGGACGAACTGCGCTCGGCCGGGGCCGCCATCGTCCTGTACCCGCTGTCGGCGTTCCGCGCCATGAACCAGGCCGCCGCGAACGTGTACCAGGCGATCCGGAAGGATGGCACCCAGAAAGGCGTCGTCGGCACGATGCAGACGCGCGACCAACTCTACGACTATCTCAACTACCATTCCTACGAGAAAAAACTGGATGAGCTCTTCTCCCGTTCCTAAGCCGAAGAAGTCGGTCGCGCTGTCCGGTGTCCCGGCCGGCAACACGGCCCTGTGCACCGTCGGGCGCACCGGCAACGACCTGCACTATCGCGGCTACGACATCCTCGATTTCGCCGACCAGGCCGAGTTCGAGGAAGTGGCGTATCTCCTCGTGCATGAAAAGCTTCCCAACAAGGCGGAACTGGATGCGTACAAGAAGAAATTGAAGGGTTTGCGTTCTTTACCTGAAGAATTAAAAGCAACCCTGGAACAACTTCCAAAAACCGCACATCCCATGGATGTCCTGCGCACCGGCTGCTCGGTGCTGGGCACGCTAGAGCCGGAGAAGGAGTCGCATCCCGTCGAAGGCGCGCGCCAGATCGCCGACCGGCTGATGGCGAGTTTCGGCTCGATGCTGCTGTACTGGCATCACTTTGCAAATGGCGGAAAGCGCATTGAGACGGAAACCGATGATGATTCCATCGGGGGTCATTATTTAAGGCTTTTACATAACAAAAAACCAAGTGAATCATGGGTGCGCGCGATGCACACCTCGCTCATCCTCTATGCCGAGCATGAGTTCAACGCCTCCACCTTCACCTGCCGCGTCATCACCGGCACCGGTTCGGACATGTACTCGGCGATCACCGGCGGCATCGGCGCGCTGCGCGGGCCGAAGCACGGCGGCGCCAACGAGGTCTCCGACGAAATCCAGAAGCGCTACAAGTCTGCCGATGAGGCGCAAGCCGACATCCGCCGGCGCATGGCGGCCAAGGAGATCGTCATCGGCTTCGGCCACCCGGTCTATACCACCGGCGACCCGCGCAACAAGGTGATCAAGGCGGTGGCAGAGCAGCTGTCGAAGGAAGCCGGTGACATGACGCAACAGCAGATCGCCGAACGCATCGAGTCGGTGATGTGGAACGAGAAGAAGATGTTCGCCAACCTCGACTGGTTCAGCGCGGTGTCCTACAGCAAGATGGGCGTGCCGACGCTGCACTTCACGCCGCTCTTCGTATTGGCGCGCACCAGCGGCTGGGCGGCGCATATCATCGAGCAGCGCATCGACGGCAAGATCATCCGCCCGGCGGCCAATTACAACGGCCCCGAGAACCGGAAATGGGTGCCGCTC
>JANNXB010000511.1:0-4568 GCA_031409355.1 Betaproteobacteria bacterium
TGTTGAAAAGAGAGATTTCTGTCGACGGTGACGAATACGTCGAACTCCTTTGAGGCAAGCGCGAGTAGTTCCCCGTTCTCGATGGTCGACCACCCCATCTGGCGCGCGGTCTTGACTTCGTGGCCCACAATCTGACGCAACAGACGCCAGTCGAGGCATTCGTCAAGCAGCACCTTCACGATGCAGCGACTAGACGATCCTTGGCTTGCTCAAGGAAATCGATGACTTGCTCACGACTGACCGACGGGAAACCCTCCAGAAACTCGTCAATCGAATCTCCGGCCTCCAGATAGTCCAGCAGTGTCTGGACCGGCACTCGCGTACCGGAAAACACCGGAGCGCCCCCCATCACGCCGGGGCTACGAGAAATGACAGGCTGTTGCATTCGAACAGATTACTCCCACCTCCGAGGTTGGTGCAATCCTGAGCGCAAACAGCGATCGGTTGCTAGCCAGCGTTTTTCAAAGCGCGAATGCGCTCAGAGCTTGTGAAGAAATCCAGATACTAAGCTGCGAGGAAGCGCCGCTGCGCGGCGTAGCTTTCGGTAGGCTTCCTGGTGAAGCCGGATTTCGCGTACTGGTGCAGGCAGCCGATCATGTAGCGCGTGAGGAACGCGGCGTGCGCGGAGACATCGGCATCCGAGGGTTTCTGGCCGCCTTCGGCGCCGGGTGAGCGCAGGGCCTGCTTCAGGGTGGCTTCGAAGCGGTCGTAGAACTGGTTCATGCGCGCCTGCAGGCGCTCGTGCTCGCCGACCAGGGCGTCGCCGGTCATGACGCGCACCATGCCGGGATTCTTCTCGGCGAACGAAAGCAGCATCTCGACCAGCTTCGCGGCCTGCTTGCGGCCGTCCGTTTCGTCCTGCGCGATCTTGTTGGCGACGCTGAAGACCGAGTTCTCGATGAACTCGATCAGGCCCTCGTACATCTGCGCCTTGGAGGCGAAATGGCGATACAGCGCCGCCTCCGAGACGTCGAGTTTCTCGGCGAGCGCTGCGGTCGTGATCTTCCCCCACTTCGGCTGCTCGAGCATCCCGGCCAGGGCCTTGAGGATCTCGAGCCGCCGTTCCCCTTTGACGCGCGGCATGGGGAAATTCTACGCTGCATCACACCCGCCGGACATACTGGCGGGCCTTCAATGTGAGTGGCGGAACACAAGCCTTGGCAGGTCCGTGACGGATTTGACGCGCAGATCGGCGAATGACGAACGGCGCGCCTCGCCGCTCACCCAGACGGTTGACATGCCGAGCCTTTTTGCGGCACGCAGGTTCTCCGGCATGTCGTCGATCAGCGCGCAGCGGTGCGCCTCCAGGTTGTGCGCCCGCAGCAGCACGCGAAATCCCTGGAAAGCGGGCTTGGGCTTGTAGCGCGTGCTCTCGATGGTGTAGACCGCGTCGAACCAGCGCGCCACGCCCAGCGCGCGCAGCACTTCCTCGACGTAGTGGCGCGGCGCGTTGGAGAACACGAGCCGCTTGCCGCCGAGGCGCGCCAGCGCGTGTCCGAGCGCGTTCTCGCCGATCACCATCGCGGCGAGCTCGGGGAACTGGTGCGTTTCGCGGATGAATTTCTTCGGGTCCTCGCCGTGGTGCCGCACCAGGCCGCGCATGGTGGTGCCATAGCGTTCCCAGAAAAAGCTGCGCATCTCGTTCGCACCCGCCTCGTCCAGCTCGAAGCGGCGCCGCAGCCAGGCGTTCATCTGCTCGTGCATCGACGGGAAGATCTCCGGCCGCGCGTCGTGCAGCGTGTTGTCGAGGTCGAAGATCCACACCCGCCTGGACGGCGGGACCCGCAGGATTCTCACTATTTGCTTCGAATGACGGTGCCGACGCCTTCGTCGGTGAGGACTTCCAGCAGCAGCGCGTGCGGCACCCGGCCGTCGATGATGTGGCAGGACTTGACGCCGGCGCGCGCGGCATCGAGCACCGAGCCGATCTTCGGCAGCATGCCGCCGGAGATCACGCCCTTGGCGACCAGGTCGTCGATCTTCTTCGGCGTGAGGCCGGTGAGCAGCTTGCCGGACTTGTCCAGCACGCCGGGCGTGTTGGTCAGCATGATCAGCTTCTCGGCGCGCAGGATCTCGGCCAGCTTGCCGGCTACCAGGTCGGCGTTGATGTTGTAGGTGGTGCCGTCCGCTCCGGTCGCGATCGGCGCCACCACCGGGATGAACCCGGCCTCCTCCAGCGCGGCAATCACCAGCGGGTCGATCGAGTCGATCTCGCCGACCTGGCCGATGTCGATCTTCGCACTGTCCTTGTCTTCCGAACTGAGCATCATCTTGCGCGCGCGGATGAACGCGCCGTCCTGGCCCGTGAGGCCCACGGCCTTGCCGCCCGCCTGGTTGATGAGCTCGACCACTTCCTTGTTCACCTGGCCGCCCAGCACCATCTCGACCACGTCCATGGTGGCCGCATCGGTGACGCGCATGCCCTGTACGAACGTGCCCTTCATGCCCAAGCGCGCGAGCGCGATCTCGATCTGCGGCCCGCCCCCGTGCACCACCACCGGGTTCATGCCGACCAGTTTCAGCAGCACGACGTCGCGCGCGAAGTCGGCCTTCAGCACTTCGTCGGTCATGGCGTTGCCGCCGAACTTCACGACGATGGTCTTGCCGTGGAAGCGCTGGATATAGGGCAGCGCTTCGGCAAGGATGCGCGCCTTCTCTGCAGCCTGCGTGTCGTGGTTGGCGGGTGCGTTCATATGGTTACGTTCATATACATATGCATCGATTGTACAAAGATCTGGCGATTAGAATGGAGTCCTGACATCCGCTATCAAGCTTCCCGCTGCCTACCCCCGCTCCACCCTCCGTTTTCCGCGCCCAAGTCGAGAGTCTGCGCCCCTACCTGCTGCGCTACGCCACGTTGCAGCTGCGCGATGCTGCGGCCGCCGAGGACGCGGTCCAGGATGCCCTGCTGGCGGCGCTCTCCGCGGAAGCAAGTTTTGCCGGGCGCTCCAACCTACGCACCTGGCTCACGGGAATCCTCAAGCACAAGATCGTCGACACGATCCGGCGCCAGAGCCGCGATCGCCCGGCCGCCGACCTGCAGACGGATGGCGATGAAGCGGAGTTCGACGCGCTGTTTGACCAGCGCGGCCACTGGGATGAAGCCCCCGACGCATGGCAGCAACCGGAAGGGGCGCTGCAGCAGAAGCAATTCCTCGCCGCGCTGGAAGCCTGCCTGCGCGACCTGCCGGAGCGCACGGCGCGGGTCTTCTTGATGCGGGAGCATCTCGGCCTCGACACGCCGGAGATCTGTAAGGAACTCGGAATCAGCGCGACCCATTGCTGGGTCATGCTGCACCGGGCCCGCATGGCATTGCGCCTGTGCCTGGAAATGAACTGGTTCAAGAAATGATGCTGCTCTCCTGCAAAGAGACGACGCGCCTGCTGTCGCAGGGCGAAGACCGCAAGCTCGGATTCGGCGAGCGGGTCGCATTGCGCGTGCACCTCGTGATCTGCAACGGCTGCCGCAACGTCGACCAGCAATTCAGGTTCCTGCGCCTCGCGGTGAAAAAACTGGCACAGGATGGAGACAGTCCAGAAACCCGCTGAGTCGCGCTGCGCGGGTTGCGGCACGGCATTCACCTGCGGCATGACGACGGGACAAGAGCCGTGCTGGTGCGCGTCGCTGCCGCCGCTCGCACCGGTTCCAGGACGAGGCTGCCTTTGCAGGCCCTGCCTCGAACTGGAATTGGCCGCGCGACTGCCCGGCTAGAAACTGCCGCGCACGCCGACCAGCACGGCCCGGCCGCCGAGAGGCGCGCGGTCCTTTAGGAACGAACTGTGGTTGCGCGCCTCCTTGTCGAACAGATTGTTGACCTTCAGGAACGCGTTCAGCGACGCCTTCTCGAACGCAAAGTTGTAGCCGAACACGAGATTGACCAGCGTGTAGCCGTCGGTGGGCAACTCGTTGGCTGAGACGCGGTTCTGCGCGCCCGCGTGCACCAGATCCGCCCGCGCCGTGAAGTGGTTCAGGCCGTATTCCGCGCCAATTCCGATGCGCGCAGGCGAAATGCGCGGGAGCGGCTGCCCCGTGCTGCGGTCGTAGGCCCGCACCACGTCGCCCTTCAGATCGAGGTCGATCGTGCCGGTCCGCTCGTAGACACGGATCCGGCTCGACGCCTCGATCCCGCGGAACAGCGCCGGCACGACGCGATAGCGGAACTCCGGCAGGATATCTTCACCGCTGCCGTCGGCCACACCGTCGCCGTCGGCATCGACCGGATTCAACTCGCCATCCGCACCGCGTGTATTGCCAGTGTTCAAGGCCGCGAGAAAGTTCTTGAACTGCGTCCGGTAGACGCTGAGGCTGGCCGAATGCGCGCCGGCGCGCCAGCGCAGGCCGACATCGATCGACCGCGAGCGTTCCTTGCTCAATGCGCTGTCCCCGACCTCGAATGCGCCCGTCGCCACGTGCGGTCCGTTGGCATACAGCTCGTAGTACGTCGGCGCACGCTGCGTCGTGGACAGGTTGGCGGCAAGCCCAAGATCCTTGCTTAGCGCGTAAAGCATTCCCAGAGCGCCTGATCCGGTGGAGAAATTACGGCTCTGCGCCGGATCGAAGCGCGGCA
>JANNXB010000512.1:0-7269 GCA_031409355.1 Betaproteobacteria bacterium
TTCGGCATCTGCCTCGGGCACCAGCTGATGGGTCTTGCCTCCGGCGCAAAGACCATGAAGATGAAGTTCGGCCACCACGGCGCCAACCATCCGGTGAAGGACCTCGACACCGGTCAGGTCGTGATCACCAGCCAGAATCACGGGTTTGCCGTTGACCCTTCCAGTATTTCTTCAAATTTGAGAACAACTCATATATCTCTATTCGACGGGTCGCTGCAGGGACTGGCTCGCACCGACCGCCCCGCGTTCTGCTTCCAGGGACATCCGGAGGCGAGCCCGGGCCCGCGGGACATCGGCTACCTGTTCGACCGCTTCGCGAAGATGATGGAAGAAAAGAAGTAGATGCCGAAAAGAACCGACATAAAGAGCATCCTGATCATCGGCGCGGGGCCGATCGTCATCGGCCAGGCCTGCGAGTTCGACTATTCCGGCGCGCAGGCCTGCAAGGCGCTGCGCCAGGAGGGCTACCGGGTGGTGCTTGTGAACTCCAATCCGGCGACCATCATGACCGACCCGGAGATGGCCGACGCCACCTACATCGAGCCGATCACCTGGCGCACGGTGGAGCGCATCATCGAAATCGAGCGCCCGGACGCGCTGCTGCCGACGATGGGCGGGCAGACCGCGCTCAACTGCGCTCTGGACCTGGCGAAGAACGGCGTGCTGGAGAAATACAAGGTCGAGATGATCGGCGCTTCGCGCGAGGCGATCGACATGGCCGAAGACCGCGAGAAATTCAAGCAGGCGATGACGCGCATCGGCCTCGCCTCGGCGCGCTCCTACCTGGCGCACTCGATGGAAGAGGCGCTGCAGGTGCAGGCGAGCCTCGGCTACCCGGCGGTCATCCGGCCCTCTTTCACGCTCGGCGGCACCGGCGGCGGCATCGCCTACAACCGCGAGGAATTCGTCGCCATCTGCGAGCGCGGCCTGGAAGCCTCGCCGACGCGCGAGCTGCTGATCGAGGAATCGCTCATCGGCTGGAAGGAATTCGAGATGGAAGTGGTCCGCGACAAGGCGGACAACTGCATCATCGTCTGCGCGATCGAGAACCTCGACCCGATGGGCGTGCACACCGGCGACTCGATCACTGTGGCGCCCTCGCAGACGCTGACCGACAAGGAGTACCAGATCCTGCGCGATGCCTCGATCGCGGTGCTGCGCGAAATCGGCGTGGACACCGGCGGTTCGAACGTGCAGTTCGCCATCAACCCGGACGACGGGCGCATGGTGGTGATCGAGATGAACCCGCGCGTGTCGCGCTCCTCGGCGCTGGCCTCCAAGGCGACCGGCTTCCCCATCGCCAAGGTGGCGGCCAAGCTCGCGGTGGGCTACACGCTGGATGAAGTGAAGAACGAGGTCACGGGCGGCGCCACGCCTGCCTCTTTCGAGCCGACCATCGACTACGTCGTCGTCAAGGTGCCGCGCTTCGCCTTCGAGAAGTTTCCGCAGGCCAACGACCGCCTGACCACGCAGATGAAATCGGTGGGCGAGGTGATGGCGATCGGGCGCACTTTCCAGGAGGCGTTCCAGAAGGCGCTGCGGGGGCTGGAGGTGGGCGTGGACGGCCTGAACCAGAAGACCACGGACCGCGAGACGCTGGAGAGGGAGCTGGGCGAGCCCGGCCCCGAGCGCATCTGGTACGTCGGCGATGCCTTCGAGAACGGCTTCACCATGGACGAAGTGCATCGCCTGACGCACATCGATCCGTGGTTCCTCGCCCAGATCAAGGAGATCGTCGACCTGGAAATGGAACTGGACGATCAGAAGCTTGAGGACATCGGCAGGGAAAAGCTCAGGGAACTGAAGAGAAAGGGCTTCTCAGACAGGCGGCTGGCCTTCCTTTTCAACTCGGACGAGAAAATCGTAAGGGCGAAAAGGCATGCCCTCGGCATCCGTCCTGTTTACAAGCGGGTCGATACCTGCGCCGCGGAGTTCGCGACGCGAACCGCGTACATGTACTCGACCTACGAAGACGAGTGCGAGGCGGAACCGACGGACCGCAGGAAGATCATGGTCCTCGGCGGCGGGCCGAACCGCATCGGCCAGGGCATCGAGTTCGACTACTGCTGCGTGCACGCGGCGCTCGCGCTGCGCGAGGATGGCTTCGAGACCATCATGGTCAACTGCAACCCCGAGACCGTGTCGACCGACTACGACACCTCGGACCGGTTGTACTTCGAGCCAGTCACGCTGGAAGACGTGCTCGAGATCGTCCACCTCGAGAAGCCCTGGGGCGTGATCGTGCAGTACGGCGGCCAGACGCCGCTCAAGCTGGCGCGCGACCTCGCCGCGGCCGGCGTTCCGATCATCGGCACCAGCGCCGACTCGATCGACATCGCCGAGGACCGCGAGCGCTTCCAGAAGCTGCTGCACAAGCTCAAGCTGCGCCAGCCGGCGAACGGCACTGCGCGCTCGGTGGAGGAGGCGCTGAAGCACGCCGAGGCGATCGGCTACCCGGTGGTGGTGCGCCCGAGCTACGTGCTCGGCGGCCGCGCGATGGAGATCGTGCACCAGCGGGCGGACCTCGAGCGATACATGGCAAATGCGGTGAAGGTCTCGAACGACTCACCGGTATTGCTCGACCGCTACCTCTCCGACGCCATCGAGATCGACGTCGACTGCGTGTCCGACGGCAAGCAGGTGCTGATCGCCGGCATCATGGAGCACATCGAGGAGGCGGGCGTGCATTCCGGCGACTCGGCCTGCTGCCTGCCGCCGCACTCGCTGGCGAGCCACGTCGAGCGCGAGCTGCGCCGCCAGACCACGCAGATGGCCAAGGCGCTCAAGGTGAAGGGCCTGATGAACGTGCAGTACGCGATCCAGGGCGGCACGGTTTACGTGCTCGAGGTCAATCCGCGCGCTTCGCGCACCGTGCCCTTCGTGTCCAAGGCGACCGGCCAGCCGCTCGCCATGATCGGCGCGCGCTGCATGGCCGGCAAGAGCCTCGCGGAGCAGGGCGCCGAGGAAGTAACGCCGCCGTACTTCTCGGTGAAGGAGGCGGTGTTCCCGTTCGCGCGCTTCCCCGGGGTCGACTCCCTCCTCGGACCGGAAATGAAGTCCACTGGAGAGGTGATGGGCGTGGGCCACACGTTCGGCGAGGCCTTCGTCAAATCGCAGCTCGCCGCCGGCGTCAAACTGCCCCAGGGGGGGCGCGCCTTCGTCAGCATCCGCGACTCGGACAAGCTCGCCGCCGTGCAGGTGGCGCGCGACCTGGTCGCGCTCGGCTTCGAGCTGGTCGCGACGCGCGGCACGGCGGCGGTGTTCAGGTCCCATGGCATTCCGCTGACCGAGGTGAACCGGGCCTCGGAAGGCCGCCCGCACATCGTCGACATGATCAAGAACGGCGAGATCGCATTCATCGTCAACACCGAGGAGGCGACGCGCGCCGCGTTGGCCGACTCGCGCTCGATCCGCACCACGGCCCTGGCGCAGCGCGTCACGTACTACACGACCATCGCCGGCGCCCGGGCGGCCTGCACCGGCATGAAGTCGCTCGGGGCGCTCGAACCCTACCGGCTGCAGGATTTGCACGCTCAACTGGAATAAACTTAAACCATGGCCAAAACCCCGATGACCACGCGCGGCGCCGAACTGCTGCGCGCGGAACTGCACCGCCTGAAGACCGCGGACCGTCCGAACGTGATCACGGCCATCGCCGAGGCGCGCGCGCATGGCGACCTGTCCGAAAATGCCGAGTACGACGCGGCGCGCGCGCAACAGGGCTTCATCGAGGGGCGCATTTCGGAAGTCGAGGCGAAGCTCGGCAACGCGCAGGTCATCGACCCGAAGCTGCTCGACGCGGACGGGCGCTGCGTGTTCGGCGCCACCGTCGATCTCGAGGAAAAGGGCAAGCCCGCGACCACCTACCAGATCGTCGGCGACGACGAGGCCGACATCAAGCAGGGCCGCATCTCGATCAATTCGCCGATCGCGCGCGCGCTGATCGGCAAGGAAACCGGTGACAGGGTCGATGCGCAGACACCGGGGGGAGTGAAACAGTTTGAAATCCTGGACATTCGCTATGGATAAATTTCGTTTTCTGCTGTTGCTCGTGGTTGCATTTGCATTTCCGCTGTACGCGCACGCGCAAGGATTTCCCTCCAAGCCGCTGCGCATCATCGTGCCCTTCCCGGCGGGCGGCACCACCGACGTCGCCGCGCGCATCGTGGCGCAACGCATGCAGGAATCCATGGGACAGCCGGTGCTGGTGGAAAACAGGGGCGGTGCCGGCGGCACCATCGGCGCCGACGCGGTGGCCAAGTCGGCGCCGGACGGCTACACGCTGCTGATGCACAACATCACCTTTCCGCTCGCCTCGACCTCGCTCGCGCTGGCCGGGCGACTGCCGTACAACCTGGACACGGACTTCGCCGGGATCTCGATCGTGGTAAACGTGCCGCTGGTGCTGACGGCGAATCCGTCCGTGCCCGTCAAGGACCTGAAGGAACTCGGCGCGCTGCTGAAAGGCGATCCGAGCCTAAAATACACCTACGGCTCCACGGGCCCGGGCTCGTTCATGAATGTGATCGGCGAAGCGTTCAAGAAGGAAGCGGGCATAGACATGACGCACATCCCGTTCAAGGGTGCCGCGCCGCTGAAGCAGGAACTGCTCGCCGGGCGCCTGCACATCGGCGGCGACCAGCTCTCGTCGTCGCTTGCCGAGATCAAGTCTGGCAAGCTGAAGGCGCTGGCGACCCACGGCGCGCGCCGCATCCCGGAACTGCCGGATGTGCCGACGGTGCGCGAGCTCGGCTACCCCGCGCTGGAGCTCGAGGGCTGGAACGGCCTCTTCGTCGCAGCGAAAACACCCAGGGAGATCATCGACCGGCTGCACAAGGAGGCGGTAGCCGCCGCGAAGCACCCCGATACCGTTAAACGCTTTGCCGACCTCGCCGCCGAGGCGGTGGGCTCATCGCCCGCGGAACAGGACGCCATCGTGCGCCGCCAGGCGACCCAGTTCCGCCCGATCATCCAGACCATCAAGATCGAGTAGCGCTTACTCGACCACCCGGTCGGCGCGCACAAGCAGGGACTGCGGGATCTTGATGCCGAGCGTCTTGGCGGTTTTTGAATTGAATGCCAACTCGAACTTCGTCGGCTGCAGGACCGGAAGATCCGCCGGCTTCGCACCCTTGAGAATCCGGCCCGCATAGACTCCTACCAGCCTGCTTCTTTCCACGGGATCGTCCCCGTAGCTAATCAGGCCACCCGCATCTACATAGTCAGTGAATGGATAGCACGCTGGAATCGCGTGTTTCGCGGCTAACGCCACCAGCGGCGCGCGCTGGCTCAACAGGATCGAGGCGGGACCGACGAGGAGCGCACCCGCACGCTTTCGGACGATTTCGGCAAAGGCCGCGTCGAAGTCGCGCTCGCTGCGTGCGTTGACGATATGGATCTGCTGTCCGATGGCGTGCGCCGACGCTTGCAATTTCTTCACTTGTTCATTGGCCTCCGGGTTGCCTGCGAAATTGTCCAGCACCGCAATCACAGTCGCTGCGGGCACCAGCTCGCGCAACAGTTGCAGTCGCTTCGCTGACAATTCGACAGAGTTTGAGGTCACCCCGGTGGCGTTGCCCCCCGGACGACCAAGACTCGCCACCAACCCGAGCTTGATCGGGTCGCTGCCGCCGCTGAATACGAGCGGTATCGTTGCATTCGCTGCCTTGGCAGGCACCCATGTGGGGGCACCACCGGTTGCGACGATGACGGCCACCTTGTGATTGACAAAATCGGCGACAAACCCCGGCAATCGATCAACGTGGCCTTCCGCCCAGCGAAATTCAATCACGACGTTCTTGCCATCCACGTAGCCTGCCTCGCTCAGGCCGCGGCGAAATGCGGCAATGCCGTGCGATGAGGGGCCAGGCGAACCGTTGCTGAGATATCCGATCACCGGCATGGCAGGCGCCTGCGCGCGGGCGAGGGGCAGGGCTAGAAACGTTCCTGCAGCAAGTAGGAAACGCCTGCGTCGGTTTTGGTTCATTTCCCCTCCAGTACAGCAGTGCGAGAAAGTCTACGCCTCGGGCTTTTGACTGCTCACTCCGGCATCATGCAGGGAACAATTTGGCGGCTATGGCGACGGTAGATGCGAAAGTCCGTGTCGGTCGTGAGGATGACGGAATCCGAAAGTGCTTCCGTCATGCGGACCAGGCAGGCATCAGCCAGGCTCATCGGCACGTCGGCGTATTTTTGCATGAGCTTGAGCACCGGCTCGATCTGCTCTTCAAGATCGAACGCGACACGCAGCGAGCGGCGGCGAAGTAGCGCGCGAAGCGCGGGGGCGCCGCGCGCGCCGAGCAAGTGAAAGCACTCGGACAGTGCGGCCTCGCAGGTGCTCCAGGGAGGCGCGAGGTCTGGGGTTTGCGCCGCGGCCCACTGGTGATGACTGTCGCGGCGGCTGAGCAGTGCTACGACGAATCCGGCGTCAACGAGGATGTTTGCGGCCATAGCCGGTTGCCCGCAGGTAGCGCTTCTTCCCCGCGCTGAGATCCGCCGGCAGGCCGTCTACCGAACCGATCAGATCCGCGATTTCCTGGGGTGGTGCGGCGGCTCCGCGCGCTGCGCCCGCAGCGAGCTGCAAGCGCTCCCGAACGACGTCGGACTTCGAAATCTTGCGGCCGCGCGACTCCGCTTCGATGGCGGTGGCGAGGGGTTCGGGCAGGCGTACGGTGAGCGTCTTCATCTCGAGAGCATCGTATTACATCGCTGCCATCAGCGCAAGACACGGACCCGCTTGCACGGACCCGCTTGTCAGCCACGTCGAGAAGTTTTGCCCTTTGTTGTTGGCTGCGTGCCGGCGCTGCAGGCGCGCAGCCTCGATCAGGGTGGGGGTGACGGCTCTGGTTTTCTGCGGTAAAGCACCAGCACCTTGCCGATGTGCTGCACCGGCTGCGCGCCCAGCCGGCCGCAGATAGTTGCCAGCGCAGACTCGCGCTCGTCGCGTTCCATGCTTCCGGCCCTGACCTTGATCAGCTCATGCGCGTCCAGGGCGCGGCCGATCTCGGCGATGACCGCCTCGGTCAGGCCCTTGCCACCGATGTGGACGATCGGGCTCAGCGCGTGGGCGCGCGCTTTCAGCTTCTTGCGCTCGATGGGAGACAATCCGTCCATGGCGGCACTTTAAATGGCGCGGACCAAGTCGAGCAACCAATGGTTGCAGCGCCACGTGAAAGACCCTTTCGTGCGCAAGGCGCGGGCGGACGGCTACCGCTCGCGCGCGGCGTACAAGCTGATCGAGATCAACAACAAGGAACGATTCCTGGTTCC
>JANNXB010000513.1:0-1663 GCA_031409355.1 Betaproteobacteria bacterium
GGGATCGGCGGCTGCTCCTCGGTGCCGCCGAACTTCGGGCCAGGATTGCTCACGGCGCTGACGCCGTCGAGCTGCGTCATGAAGTCCAGGTGCCACCAGTCGCGGCGCATCTCGCCGTCGGTGATGGACTGCAGGCCGATCGACTCTTGCCTGGAGATCGCTTCCCTGATGCAGCGGTCTTCAATCTCCCTGAGTTTTTCGCCTTTCAGGTTTTTTCTCGCTTCCACGAGCTCCCTGGGCCGCAGAAGACTTCCTACCTGGTCTGCTCGGAACGGCGGTTTCATTTGAGGGGATTCAATCCACTTCTGGTGACGCGGCCGTGCAGCTCACGGCCAAGCGCCTGCTCGCAGAGCTCCGCGGTCGCGAGCAGCCGGTCCAAGTCTATCCCGGTGGCGATGCCCATGGATTCGAACAGGCCGACCAGGTCCTCGGTGCAGACGTTGCCGGTGAAGCCGCCGCCGTACTTCACCTTCGCCGGATGCCCCCCGACGCCGCCAAACGACGAATCGAAGTGGCGCACGCCCGCTTCGTAGGCGGCCACGTAGTTGACCAGCCCGGTGCCGCGGGAATCGTGGAAGTGGGCGATGGGCACAAGGTTTTTCGTGCTTTTTGCTTTTTCGAAAAGATTCTTTACGGTCAAAGGCGTAGCCATGCCCGTCGTATCGCCAATCGCCACATGCTGAACACCCAGGCCGAAAAAACGAAGAACATCATTCAAAACACTGCCGGGGTCCACTTTGCCTTCGAACGGGCAGCCGAAGGCGACCGACACCGTGCCGACCAGGCGGAAGCGCCCGCCGGCGGTGCCCACCATCTCCTCGATGTTGGCCCACTGTTCGGCGCGCGTGCGCTTCAGGTTCTTCTGCGTGTGGGATTCGGTCGCGGAGACGAGCAGGCTGATTTCGTTCGCGCCGAAGCCGGCGCTCAAATCATTCAATGCCCTTTGTACAGCTTTTGGGTTTGCGCACGTGGCTTTGTAAAAAACGCCGGGTGAACGAACCAACCCTTTCAGCAATTCACTGGCATCGGAGAACTGAGGCACGACTTTCGGGTTCGAATAGGAAGTGGCTTCGACCCGCGGAAAACCGATGGCGGCGAAGCGCTCCACCAGCGCGCGCTTGGTTTCCGTGGGGATGAAGGCGGGCTCGTGCTGCAGGCCATCGCGTGCAAAGCACTCGCAAAGGGTCACATCCGACATGGTTGACAGCATCAACCAACTGCGCGATGCTGTCAATTCCCATGACGACCATCGCATTTCCCACCCTCATCGAGCCGCGCGACGAGCGCACCCAGCCAGCGCGCATCATCGACGGCTACCCGCAGACGCCGCTGCGCAATCCGCTGCAGCCGCTGGTGAAGCGCGAGCCCACGCTGTCCGAGCTCACCGGCCCGCTCGAGGTCGCGAGGCGCGTGAAGCTGCTCGGCGGCGACATCGCCGGCCACGGGGAGAAGCAGGCCATCGGGCAGCTCATCCACCTCAAGGTGCGCGTGCTGGACGAGGACGGCGCCCCCGTCGGCGGCTCGGTGGTCGAGATGTGGCAGGCGAACGCGGCCGGGCGCTACATCCACCCGAACGACGACGACCATGCGCCGCCGGACCCGAACTTCTACGGCGCGGCGCGCCTCGTGACCGACGCAAGCGGCCTGTTCGAGCTGCGCACGG
>JANNXB010000514.1:0-1560 GCA_031409355.1 Betaproteobacteria bacterium
CAGGCCCGCAGGGCGGCGCACGAGAAGGCGGCGCGCGGCGTCGGCATCGAGCTGGTGAGCGTCGAGTTCACGAATTTAAGCCGAAAAATCGGGGTCAGAGCCCGATTACCTGGCGATACTGAACGGCGCACCGATGTAATCGGGCTCTGACCCCGATTTTTCCTAGAGTCCCAGCAGCCGTGCCGGGTTCTTGCGCATCATCATGTCGATGTCGGCGTCCGTGACGCCTTCGCGCTTCATGGCGCCTATCGCGGCCTCGATGCCGTCCGGGTGGACCATGTTGGAGCTCTGGCCGAGGTCGGAGGACACCACCAGGCTCTGCGCGCCCAGTTCCTTGATCGCCATCGCCACCTGCTTGCCGCCGATCTGGGTCCAGTGCACGAGGAAGGGCAGCGGCGCGTTCGGGCCGGCCTGGAACTGCAGGAAGCAGATCTCGATCACCGCGCCCATCTTCGTCACTTCCTTCGCCTGCGCCATGGACAGGCCCGGCACGTTGGTCAGGCCGTGAGTGATGATGATGTTCTTTACGCCGAGTTCGCGGCCGCGCTTCACCACTGCGAGGATTTCCTCCGGATGCACGTGGCCGGTGGCGAGCAGCAGGTTCTCGCGCGCGATGATCTTCAGCACCGCTTCCATCTGCGGCGTCACCACGCCGCCGGGCGCGACCACCAGTCCGACGTCGGTCGGCTTGCCGAAGGTCTTGACGTGCTTGTCGGATTCGAAGGTCGGTAGCCACACCACCTTGCCGCGGCTGCCGTAGAAGCGGTGCATCCACTCGACCGCGTTCGGGTTGATGCCGCCGACCGCGTTGTTCAGCACGATGCCGCCGAACACCTCGATGCCCGGCACCGCTTTCATCGTCAGCGCGGCGCGGCTCGCGGTTTCGCTGATGTGGTTCTTCAGCACGATGCCGCGCATGCCGCGCGCCTTGGCCAGGTTGGCGAGGTCGATGTCGTCGATGTTGCGGCCGAACACGTCCGGGTGCGAGTGCGCGTGCATGTCGATGACGCCCACCGCCGGGCTGACTTTCGGCGGCGGCGGCGGAAAAGCGGCCTGGCCGAAGGCATGGGACGCAACGAACGGCAGTGTGGCCTACAGCGCGAGCGCAAGCAGGTTTACAGGCAGGGTCTTCTTCACGGCGATTCTCCCTTGGTTTTTCAGGGTCATATCTGCTAGCGTTCGCACATGCTCGATCTTCGATTGCGCGGCGCGGCAATTTTCGACGGCTCCGGAAGGCCGGAGTTCACCGGCGATGTGGGCGTGCAGGATGGCAGGATCGTGGCGGTGGGACGCGTCCCCGATGCGGCCCGGCGAACGATCGATGCCGCCGGCCTGGCCCTGATGCCCGGCATCGTCGACGTCCACACCCACTACGACGCGCAGGTCACCTGGGATCCGACGCTGTCGCCGTCGCCCGCGCTCGGCGTCACCACCGCGGTGATGGGCAATTGCGGCTTCGGCATCGCGCCCTGTCCCGCCTCGCAGCGCGACACGCTGCTGCGCAACCTGTCGGTGGTGGAGGGCATGGACCTCGGCGCGCTGCAGGGCGGCGTGCGCTGG
>JANNXB010000515.1:0-5665 GCA_031409355.1 Betaproteobacteria bacterium
TGTCGGTGTGGAACCGTGTCTTGGCCTTCAGGTCGCCAAGATGCACCTCGACTTCCGCGTTCAGCACCGGCTCGTTGCTCGCGTACCGATCGAGCAGGATGGACAGTTCCCCGCCTTGCAACCTGCCGACGAGCTCGAACAGTTCGGAGCTGGCCTCCACGCGCGGCGCTACCTTGCCGCTCGAGGATGACGACGGGGCATCGAGGTGTTCGCCACCCGGTCCGTGGGCGCCGGGCGCGGCGAACGCCGGTCCGCACAGCATGAGTAGAAGCATCAGCAGTTTCATGGCAGGACTCCTGCAGCTTGTTGCGCCTTCGCTCGCGCGAGGCCCAGCTCGGCCCGCTGCCGAGCCAGGCTCGACTCCGCCAGCGCGGCGGCTGCGAGGGTGCGAAGCAGTTCGGGAAGTGCGGTTTCACCGGCGCGGAACGAAAGCTCGATGAGCCGGGCGCGCTCGCGCAGCAGGGTGGCGCGGGATTCCGCCATCGCGAGCTGCCCCATCGCCGCGGCCGTGGCGGCGCGCGCGACCTCAAAACCGGCCTGCAGCTGCGCCCGCAGGCGCCTCTCCTCGGTCCTGGCAAGATCGAGTTCCGCAAGCGCAGCCGCTTCGCGCGGCAGGTTCCGGTCCTCGGTTCCCAGCGGCAGGCGCATCGCCAGTCCGACGCTGCTCTGGGAGCCGGCGCCGGCGGCGGCGATCTCGTTGCGATAGCGAACCGTCAGTTCCGGCGGATCGCGCCGCGTCGCGCGAACGAGTT
Organism: Betaproteobacteria bacterium; assembly: GCA_031409355.1. Taxonomy (GTDB): domain Bacteria; phylum Pseudomonadota; class Gammaproteobacteria; order Burkholderiales; family SG8-39; genus RBG-16-66-20. The sequence continues at coordinate 753 of JANNXB010000515.1, forward strand.
CGAGCCTTTCGCGCGCGGCCTCCACTTTCAGCCGCGAATGGAGCATTAGCGGGTGATCCTCCGCCATTGCGCGCGCCTCGGCCTCGGCCGCCTCCGGCACCGAGTCGGTCCCGGTCAGCACGCGCCAGGCCGAGCGGGCGGACCGCAGTCGTTGCTCCGCGTCCGCGGTCTCGCTTTCGGCCGCGAGGCGTTCCGCGTGAGACGCGAGCGCGTCGCTGCGCGCGAGATCCCCTGCCGCGACTCGCCGGTCGACATCCCCGGCAAGCGCGCGCAGGCTCCCGGCTTGCGCCGTCGTAACGGCCAGTTCGGCCGTCCGCGCGAGCACCTGCCAGGAGGCTTCGCGGACTTCGCCGGCCACGCGCAGCTTTGCAGCGCGCTCGCCAGCCTGCGCCGCATCGAACCCGGCGTTCGCGCTTGCTTCGCGCGCGGAGCGCTGGCCCGGAAGCAGCAGCGGCCACGCCAGCCCGACTTCCGTCTCGCGTCGGCCGGCAACTGAGGACAAGGGATCGCCGCGATAGCCCAGTTCCACGGCCGGTGGCGCGGCCCACGGCGACTGCGCCGCGATTTGGCTCGCGCGCGCCGCCCCGACCTGCCCGGAGGCCGCAGACTTCTGCGCGGATCTCGCCCACGCGGCATCCACGGCCTGGCTGAGCGTCAGACCCGTCTGCGCCGGCTGGGCGGTCGCAACGGCCGCCCACGCGCAGAAATACATCAACAGCAAAGATTTCACGATGACCCCGATGCACGCAATGCGTCGAACGCCGCGCGGCCGGAATCCGGCGGCGCGGCCTGGAACTGCGGGTCAGCGTGCGGGTCTGGGCGGGCGCCGCAGTCCGTCGAGAATCGGCGGCGGCGCTTCCTGCGAAGCAGGCGACAGGACGTCTCCTGGCTTTGCGGCAATAAGCATGACCGCCGCAGGAGACAGAAGCGCGATCGTGTTGAGCGCGCTTTCGGCCAGCAGGTGGCGGTTGGACTCGTCCGATTCCTCCTCGTGGAAGGAACCGTCGTCATGGTGGTGATGCGCGTCCTTGCTCGCATGCAGCAGGGCGTGCTCCAGTCCCTCGCCGAGGTGGGTCACCAGGCCCTGGCCCGCCGACGCGAACGATTGCGTAATCAGCGAGACGGCCAGCATCAAGAGGATCAATACCTTGCGCACGTCTGCAGACTAGCAGAGGCAGGCCACGCAAGGCAACGGCATGTGTAAGTGTTTCCCCGCATCACCGTGAAGCTTATGCCGCTATCCATCCGCGGCGACGGCCGATCGCCAGTCCGATCAGCGCCATTGCGGCCAGGCCAAGCCAGGGCAGCAGGAACAGGTTCAGCGTTTGCCATCCCAATACCTTCAACAAGTACGCGGCGGCCAGGGAGCAAAGCAGCCCGATGGCGAAGATGGAAAAGTCGTTGACCGCTTGCGCCCGCCCGCGCTCGGCCGGGCGATAGGCGCTGGTGAGCAGGGTGGTGCCGCCGATATAGAGAAAATTCCAGCCGATCCCCAGAAAGATCAGGGCGCCAGCGAACGATTTGAATCCCGTTCCTGTCAGTGTCATCAACACATGCGAGGCAAGCAGCACAACGCCCGCGAGCATGACATTCAGCACGCCGAACCGGCTGATCAGGGAGCCCGTAAAAAATGAAGGAAGGAACATCCCCAGCACATGGAGTTGAATGACCAGCGCAGCATCGGCCAGGCCGTGGTGATGGTGAAGCATGGCGAGCGGGGTAGCCGTCATCGCAAGGATCATGATCCCGTAGCCGGTTGCCGCTCCGAAAAGGGCCACCAGGTAGGTTGGCTGCCGGACAATCTCGCCGAGCGGCCGGGAAGTCGGCAGATCAGCCGCATCGCCCTGCGGTGCGGGAATGCGAAGCGCAAGAAGCAGCACGGCGGCAATGATCGATGCTGCCGCAAGAAACAGGAAAGAACCGGCGTACTCGGGAGGCAGGAGCGGTCCGCCCAGGCGGCCCAGCGCCGGGCCCAGCAGGGCGGCGACGATTCCGCCGGCGAGCACGAGCGAGATGGCCCGCGGACGAAATGCGGCGTCCGACACCTCGGAGGCCGCGAACCGGTAGAACTGGGCGAAGCCCTGGTAGACGCCGACCAGGAACGTTCCAAGAGATAGCAGGCCGAGCGACTGGGTCCACATGCCAAGCGCGGCGACCAGCCCGCCGACGGCGCCGAGCAACGCGCCGGCTACGAATCCGTCGCGGCGTCCGGCGCGGGCCATCCACAGGGAGGCGGGTACCGTAGTCACGGCGGTGCCCAGAAACATCGCGGCGATCGGAGCGGTGGCCAGTTCCGGCCGGGACGTCACCAGCGCGCCGGCCAACCCAGCCACGGTCATCACCATGACGGACGCGGTTTGGAACAGCGCTTGCGCGCTGGCGAGCAGCAGGACCTGACCCCTCACGTCGGTGCGGCCCTAGCCGTACCGATTGAACGGCATGCGAAGGACACCGCCCAATGTCGAGTTCATCTCGGGTTCGCGTCGATCCGCAAGCCCGATGTCCAGCTCTCCGCGCGGTTCGACCGTGTTGGTGCCGAGTAGGCGATCCCAGATCGACAGGCAGAAACCGTAGTTGCTGTTGCGCTCGGCTTCCACGACGGAATGATGGATGCGGTGCATGTCGGGCGTCACAAGCAGCCTTCGTACCCAGGGCTCGATCAGCGCGGGCAACGCCACGTTGGCGTGGTTGAACATGGCCGTCGCATTGAGCAGCACCTCGAAGATCAAAACCGCCTCGGCCGGCGCTCCGAGCGCGGCGACTGCGGCGAACTTGATGCACGCAGACAGCAGCATTTCAAGTGGATGAAAGCGGATGCCGGTGGTGAGATCGAAATCAGGATCGGCGTGATGCACCGCGTGCAGTCGCGCAAGTGTCGGCACGGCGTGGAACAGTACATGCTGGAAGTAGATCACAAGGTCGAGCAGCACGACGCCTGTCAGGACCGCCACCCAACCCGGCAATGCGATGCTGTTCAGGAGTCCCCAGCCATTCGCGGCCGCCAGCGAGGCCAGCGCAATGGCCGAGGTGGGCAACAGCACCCGGAGGATGAGCGTGTTGACGACAGCCAGTCCAAGATTGGCGCGCCAGCGCACAGCCCTGGGAAGGCGCAATGCCCGGGCAGGTGATGCATACTCCCAGCCGGCCATCAGTGCGAATACACTGGCAAATACTGCCAGCCGCACGGCAAGCTCCAAATCGGGCTGCACGCGAATCCTTTTACTCAACTAGTTAGTTGAATAGTAGAATAAGCCGGCTCACCATGTCAAGCGACGAAATCGTTAAGCAGCGCCTCTACCAGGCCATCGCCCGCGTCGCCGCGGCGTTGGGCAGCGGCGGCCGCCTGCAGCTCCTGGAGTTCGTCGCCCAGGGCGAACGCAGCGTGGACGCGCTCGCGGCGATGACGGGTTTGTCGGTCGCCAACACCTCGAAACACCTGCAGGCCCTGCGCCAGGCCGGCCTCGTCAGCGCGCGCAAGGAAGGCGTGCGGGTCTATTACGCTCTCGCCGGCAATGACGTGAGCCTGCTGATCGCATCCCTGCGTGGCGTCGCCGAGCACCGCGCGGCCGACGTGGAGAAACTGCTTCAGGACTGGCTAGCGCACCGGGACGAGCTCGAACCGGTTTCGGCCCACGAAGTGCTGAAGCGCGCGCGCGCGGGGCTTGTCACCGTGCTGGACGTGCGCCCCGAGGACGAGTACGCGGCGGGACATGTTCCCGGCGCGATCAATGTTCCGATCGAGAAACTCGAGGGCTACCTCTCGAAGCTGCCAAAGCGGAAGGAAGTTATCGCCTACTGCCGCGGCCCCTACTGCCTGATGTCATTCGAAGCGGTCGAGAAACTCCGGCGCCGCGGCTTCAAGGCCAAGCGCCTGGAAAACGGCTATCCGGAGTGGCGCGCGGCCGGGTTGCCGGTGGAGCGGTAAGCTGCGGCGAGCACCGGCAGGGCGGCTTTGCGCGGGATACCCGGCGTCTATCAGAAAAACGTGAGCGATCCGGTTCTCGCGAGCACGATCACTTGTCCCGCGTGCGGCCATGCGAGCGCCGAAACCATGCCGACAGACGCCTGCATGTTCTTCTGGCACTGCCCTGCCTGCGGCACGCGTAGCAAGCCCAAGCCCGGCGACTGCTGCGTCTTCTGCAGCTACGGCACGGTCCCTTGCCCGCCAATACAGATGCAGCGCGGCTGCTGCGGCCGGTAACGAATTCTCTACCCGACCGACCATTGAATATTCTCAAAGGAGAAACCAAATGATGAAATGCCGGCTGAAGGTCGTCCTGGCCGCCATGGCACTGATTTTCTCCCTGGGCGTCGAGGCGGGCGAACTGCCCTACGACAAGGCCGCGTTCGAAAAGACCCTGGCCGAAGGCAAACCGGTCATCGTGGATTTTTACGCCGATTGGTGCCCGACCTGCAAGACGCAGAAGCCGATCGTGCAGGAACTGATGCGCGATCCGAAGATGAAGGAGGTCACGTGCTCGACAGGGCAGACCCGGAAAGCCGAACTGGCGGCGATCTTCGCAAATGCGATCTAGACGGTATTACCGGGCGCGGGCGCCATGGATTTCGGACCCGGCACCTAGGGCCTCGGCTACCTTGCCGGGGTTCTTACCCTGCTCTCGCCCTGCGTGCTGCCCCTGGTTTCTATCGTCGTTGGGGCCGATCTGCTTCAGCCGCAGTAAGCCCGCACTCAATGGCGGATCCCGTTTCCCCGGCGGCCGCTGAAGTGGACACCGCATGCCACGCCCGGCTCACTTCGATCCCCGCCGGATCCCGATCTCCTTCATGACAGCGTAAACCGCCGGAATCACGATCAATGTAAGCAGCGTCGCCGTGACCATGCCACCGACCATCGGTGCGGCGATCCGGCGCACCAGTTCCGACCCGGTCCCCGTGCTCCACATAATTGGAAA
>JANNXB010000516.1:0-2290 GCA_031409355.1 Betaproteobacteria bacterium
CCGAGCTCGCGCAATTCGATGGCGCGCGCATTGAAGCGATGCGCGAGCGCCTCGGCCCGCTCTAGCGTGCGGTTGGCCACCGTGATGCGCGCCGGGCCCTGCGCCGCGAAGTGCGTCGCGCACAGTTCGATCATCTCGCCCGCGCCGATGAACAATACCTTCCTGTCCTGGAGCGAAGGGAAGATCCGCCCCGCCAGCTTCACCGCCGCCGCCGCCATGGAAACGCTGTGCGCGCCGACCTGCGTGGTGCTGCGCACTTCCTTGGCGACCGCGAAGGAACGCTGGAACAGCTTGCCCAGCACCGTGCCCAGGGTACCGGCGGCCTCGGCCGAGCGCGCCGCCTCCTTCATCTGGCCAAGGATTTCCGGCTCGCCCAGCACCATGGAGTCGAGGCCCGAAGCGACGCGGAACGCGTGGCGCACCGCCTGTTCGCGCGGCAGCGTGTAGAGGCAGGGCGCGAGTTCGTCCGGATCGACGCGATGGTAGTCCGCCAGCCATTGCGTGGCCGCTGCGCGCTTGCCGTCCTCCAGGTTGCCCGAAAGGTAGAGCTCGGTCCGGTTGCAGGTCGACAGGATCGCCGCCTCGGGCGCGAGCAGGCGCTTGGCCTCGCCCAGCGCCTCGCCCATGCGCTCGACATGGAAAACGACCTTCTCGCGCATTGGCAGCGGCGCGGTCTGGTGATTGAGCCCGAGTGCAAAAATAGTCATGGCGAATTTGGCGCAAGCGCTTGTTTCATCGCCATTTTACCCTCTCCGAGGCAATGCCGGACTCCGCCGTAGTTTAAAATGCGGGCATGGATACGCTCAGTCGCATCAAGGAACTCGCTATCAAGGAGCTCTCGCTCGACCCGGGCAAGCTCGACCCGAATGCCCCGCTCGCCGACCTCGGTGTGGATTCCCTCACGTTTATCGAGTTCATGTTCAAGATCGAGGATGAGTTCGGCGTCAAGGTGTCCGACGAGGACCTGCGCAACATCAAGTGCCTTGCCGACCTGGAGCGCCACGTCGCCGCGGCGCTGCAGGGCGCCGCCAAGGCCTGATTTACGAGGCCCGCAATGGGCGTTCGTCGCGTCGCGGTCACAGGCATCGGGGTTGTCTCGGCCCTCGGTAGCAGCCTTGAGGAATTCCATCGCGCCTTGGCGCAAGCGAAGTCCGGCGTACGTCGCCTTCCCGAAGAAGTGACCCTTGGCTCTGGAGTCCAGGTCGGCGCCCTCATCGACTGGGACCCTGCGGCGCATTTCAAGGGGCCTGAAGCCGGCGCGCTGGATCGCGTCGCGCAATTCGCGCTCGTCGCCGCGGGCCAGGCCCTGGCCGCCAGTGGCCTCGACCCGGCCGCGGTGGACCGTAACCGCGTCGGCGTCTACTGGGGCACCGGCATGGGCGGCGCGCAGACTCTGGAGGGCGCGTTCAAGTCCGTCTACGGCAAGAATGATTTCCGCCTGCGGCCCTTGTCGGTGGTGATGGCGATGAGCAACGCCGCCGGATCCAACGTTGCAGTGAAATGGGGCTGGCGCGGCCCGTTCGCCAATTTTTCCACCGCCTGCTCCTCCTCCGCCATGGCGATCGGCGAAGCGGCGGGCGCGATCCGCTCGGGGCGCGCCGACGCGATACTCGCGGGCGGCTCGGAAGCTTTGCTCACGCCGGGAATACTCGCCGCCTGGCAGTCGCTGCGCACGCTCTCACCCGCCGACGCCAATGACCCCGCGGCAAGCTGCAAGCCCTTCGACAAGCGCCGCGGCGGCCTCGTACTCGGCGAAGGCGCGGCCGTACTCGTGCTCGAAGAGGAATCCCACGCGCGCGCGCGCGGCGCCCCGATCCTCGCCTTCATCACCGGCTACGGCAATACCTGCGACGCAGCGCACATGTCCAAACCCGACCGCGACGGCCAAGTGCGCGCCATGCGCCAGGCGCTGGCCGAATCCGGCCTGCAGCCCGGCGACATCGGCTACATCAACGCCCACGGCACCGCCACCATCGTGGGCGACGTCGTCGAATGCGAAGCGATCAGGGAAGTGTTCGGTGATTCGAACGTGCCGGTCAGCTCGACCAAGTCGATGCACGGCCACCTTCTCGGCGGCGCCGGCGCGATCGAGATGGTCGCCGCGTTGATGCCGTTCAACGAAGGCGTCATTCCGCCGACAGCAAACCTCGACCAGATTGATCCCGCCTGCGCAGTGCGTCACGTGCCGATGAAATCCGAGCGCATCGAAATTCCGCGCGCGGTAATGTCGAATTCGTTCGCCTTCGGTGGCTCGAACGTCGTCCTTATTGCGGAAAACCCATAGGACGTC
>JANNXB010000517.1:0-2791 GCA_031409355.1 Betaproteobacteria bacterium
TTCATAGCCGCCGCCGATCGCCCACCAGAGGGGAAAGGCCACCAAGGTTCCGGCGGTCCCCGGCGCGAAGCGCGACAGGCCGGCGCCGAAACCGAGCGCGATGAAATGCGCCGGATGGCTGAACGCGAACTTGGCCGTCGGCCGCGCGATGATCATGGCGCGAAATGGTCGAAGCCGCGCTCCACGGCCATCGGCCTGCCCTGCGCGTCCAGCACCTGCAGGCGGGGCTCGCCGGCCTGGATGCTGCCGACGCGCGTCAGCGCAAGCTTCAATTCGGAAGAAAGCGCCTGCAGTTCGCCGCGGTTCGCCTGCGGCGCGGTGAACGCCAGCTCGTAGTCATCGCCACCGCTCAGTACGAGACTTGCCTGGAGCTTCTCGTCCTTCATGCTTTTCAGGTCTACCGAGCGAGGAAGCAATTCGTATTCGACCACCGCCCCGGCGCCGGACCTCTCTAGGATATGGCCGAGGTCCTGCGCGAATCCGTCCGAAACGTCGATCGCGGCGCTGGCGATTCCGCGCAGGCGTTCGCCAAGCTCCACGCGCGGTTCTGGTTCGTCCAACCGGCTGGCTGCCGCGGCGATGCCAGGCTGCGCCAGCGCGAGCGCCGCACCGCCAAGCTGGCCCGAGACCCAGATGTCGTCGCCAGGGCGGGCGCCCGCCCGGAACAGGGCCAGTCCCATGGGAACTTCGCCCAGGATGGTGACGCAGACGGACAAGGGGCCGCGCGTGGTGTCGCCGCCGATCAGCTCGACCCCGAAGCGGGCCGCCAGCGCGAAAAAGCCCCTGGAAAATCCTTCCAGCCAGGCTTCGTCGGCGGCTGGCAGCGCAAGCGCGAGCGTGGCCCAGCGCGGCGCGGCGCCCATTGCCGCCATGTCCGAGAGATTCACCGCCAGCGCCTTGTGGCCGAGCTTGCGCGCATCCGCCCCGGCGCGGAAATGCGTGCCTTCGAGCAGCAGGTCGGTCGAGACCGCGAGTTCCATGCCGGCGCTCGGCCGCAGCAGCGCGGCGTCGTCGCCGATGCCGAGGGAGACGCGGCGCGTGCGGCGGTCGCCGGGGTGCACCTCGCGCGGCGGCTGCTCGAAATACTTCCGGATCAGGTCAAATTCGGATGGCAAGACCTAGACCGCCTGCCGCAGGCGCGCGATCTCTTCGGCGCGCAGCTCGAGCGCCAGCTTCTCCATCACGCCATTGATGAACTTGTGGCCATCCGTCCCACCGAAACTCCGGCCCAGCTCGATCGCCTCGTTCAGCACCACCTTGAAGGGCGTTTCCTCGCGCGCCGAAAGCTCATAGGCGCCGATCAGCAGCACCACGCGTTCCACCGGCGAGAGCGACGCCAGGCTGCGATCGAGGTGGGGCGTGATCATCGATTCGAGGTCTTCGTTCTTAAGCACCACCCCTTCGATCAGCTCGGCCGCGAATTTCTGGTCGCAGCGCACCCAGCCCTCCAGCGTATTCGCCTCTGCAAGCGGATCGCCGCCGGCGAGCTTCCAGGCGTAAAGCGCCTGCAGCGCGATCTCCCGCGCCCGCCGCCTCGCGGTCGTCCGCGACCCGGCGGCCTTCAGCGCCACTTTGCCGCCAGTTCCTGCCGCAGCTTCGCCATTTCCAGAGCGACGCGCACCGCCTCGGCGCCCTTGTCCTTGCGCGCGAGCGCCTGCGCCTCGTCTTCCGTGGTGAGCACGCCATTGGCGACCGGCAGGCCGCATTCGAGCGCTACATCCATGATGCCGCGCGCCGACTCGTTGGCGACCACTTCGAAGTGGTAGGTCTCGCCGCGGATCACCGCGCCCAGCGCCACGAGCGCGTCGAAGCGGCCCGATTGCGCCAGCCACTGCAGGGCGAGCGGGATCTCCAGCGCGCCCGCCACGGAGACGAACTCCGCCTCGATGCCCGCGCCCCCGGGCTCCGCCCGGGCCTTCACGATTTCGGCGTTTGCAGTCTCGAGCAGCGCGTTGCAGATTGCTTCGTTGAAACGCGAATGGACGACGCCGATGCGCATCAAGAGCGCTCGGGCAAGCCGGTGACGTAGCCGGTTACTTCAAGTCCAAACCCCGTCATGCTCGGCATCTTGCGCGGCGCGGCGAGCAGGCGCATCTTGCCGACGCCCAGGTCGCGCAGGATCTGCGCGCCGATGCCGTAGTTGCGCAGGTCCATGCTGCGGCCCTGGCGCGCAGGACGCTCGCCGGATAACTGCGCCGCAAGCAGCGCCTGGAGGGTTTCGCCGGACTGGCTGCAATTCATCAGAACCATCACTCCGACGCCCGCTTTCTGGATCGCCTTCAGCGCCTCGCTCACGCCCCAGGAATGCAGGCTGGCGGCCGAATCGAGCAGATCGAGCACGGACAGCGGCTCGTGGACGCGCACCAGCGTTTCGTCCTGCGCGCGGATGTCGCCGAGGACCAGCGCGAGATGCACCGAACCTACGGCCCGGTCCTTGTACGAAACGAGATGGAACCTTCCCCATGGCGTCTCGATATCGCGTTCGGCGGCGCGCTGCACCATGGACTCGTTGCGGCTGCGATATTCGATCAGGTCCGCGATGGTGCCGATCTTGAGCCGGTGCCCGGCGGCGAATTCCATCAGGTCCGGCAGGCGCGCCATGGTGCCGTCCGCGCGCATGATCTCGCACAGCACCGCCGCGGGCGTGAGGCCCGCCAGGCGCGCGAGGTCACAGCAGGCCTCGGTGTGCCCGGCGCGCACCAGCACGCCGCCGTCCTGCGCGACGAGCGGGAATACGTGCCCGGGCTGGACAATGTCATTTGCAGTTGAATTTTGTGAACCAGCAATTTTT
>JANNXB010000518.1:0-3283 GCA_031409355.1 Betaproteobacteria bacterium
TCGAACACCGGCTCCTGGCGGATCCAGACGCCGTCCTGCACCACCGCGTCGATCGCGCAGCCTACGGAACAATGCGTGCAGACCGTGCGCTTGACCTCGATCTTGCCCGCGGTCGCGTCCTTCGCCTGCGCTTCGCCGATCATGCTGAACGGCAACTGCGCGGCGACCACGCCTGCACCAGCGGTGAGGCCGGAGCGCTTTAGGAAGGTACGGCGATCGATGGTCTTGCCCAGCACGCTGGACAATCCCTGCGTCAAACGCGATGGCAGGACGGCACTTGTGCCGTTTTGGGCAACGCTTCCGGTCGCTTTTCTGGTGAGCAGCATGGCGCGCCTCCTAGACTTTGGTGGTGCGGTAGTAGTTTTCGATGTGCTCGCTGACCTTGTAGCCGCTGGTCGCGCGCTTGTCCCTGCTGCCGGAGGTCGACGGTGACACGGCGTTCTTGCCCACGATCGCCGCTGCGGTCGCGGCGCCGCCGGCACCCACGGTCAAGAGGAAATTTCTACGGGAGAGCGTTGATTTTTTATCGGCCACGAGGTGCCTCCTTGACGAATTCTTTCAAACGTTACGCGGCTATTAGCCCTTGATCAATAGCGGAAAACATCCCAACCGAAAATAATTCTTACCTGCGCCGCTCCAGTTAGTAGCCATTCTCAGGTACGGTTATTCAGATCATCCCGAACGCCTCGCGTTCGACCTCGAAAAATGCGCGCGCGAACACGGCGACGCGGCGGTAAAAAACTGCTTTGGGGGAAGCGGTTACCGCATCGCAGAACGCGACGCCACCGCGAAAAATGAAACGCTCGAAGAAGGCCTTTTGCTCTTCGTCCGATCGATGTTGCACCGCAATAGCAAACCGCATGGTTTCGCAGATGCCGGCGATGTGATCCTCCGGTTCATTGACGTTTTCATGCCGGGCCATGCCCCAGCGGATCAACTGCTGGCGCAATTCGACCAGCGGATTGTCGGTTGCGTACTTGATGGTGTAGTGCGTGAGGTAAGGCGTGACCTCCGACCTGCCGGTGCCGACGAACAGCTCGGTGTGCTCGTTCTCCAGCCGCACCGGAAACGCCGTGCGGCCCGCCTCGACCAGTTCGCGCCAGGCGAGCGCGATCGGCTGCTCGCTGCCTTCGAAAGCGCTCGAATGCAGCAGCTGGCCAAGCACGCCCTCATCCGGAGCCGCATAGAACAGGCGGGCAATCAGGCCGTAGATTCCTGCGCGCGCCGCGTCCTCGGGTTGCAGCCCAGGCTCGCTCTTTGGCTCGGTCACTTGCGCCCGGTGTAATCGAAAATCGAGGGCTCGTCCTTCGAGCTCGCCATGTCGATCACGCGGCAATCGCCGCACATCTGCAGGCGCTTGAGCGCGCCGCCCGTGGCGAACATCGAATGCGCGCCGAGCTTGCCGGTCATGTTCTCGACCATGCGCCGCGTGCCGAATGGATTGCCGCAGCGCACGCAGTTGAAAGGTTCGGCCTCGTTCAGCGTGACGGCTTCCTTCGCCTGCGCTCCAAGCAGCAGCCTCGGCACCAGGCGGATCGCATCTTCGGGGCAGGTCTTCTCGCACAGGCCGCATTGCACGCAGTTGCGCTCGATGAAGCGCAGCAGCGGCGCCTCGGGGGAATCCAGCAGCGCCGCTTCCGGACAGGCGCCGATGCAGGCCTTGCAGAGCGTGCAGGTTTCCTTGTTTACCGTGATCGCCCCGAAAGGGGCTCCCGCAGGGAGGTCGATCTTTTCGTTTTTATTTTTGGATAGAAATTCAAAGGCGAAATCGAGAGACGTCCGCTTTTCCGTTGAAAGATTGAAGGTCGCTGCTTTCTTCACGGCCTCGGCAGGCGCCAGGTCCCAGAGGGCCTGCTCCGCACCGTCGATCACCAGGAAATGCACGCCTGCGTATCCCAACCCCTGCAGCACGGCCTCGGCGAAAGACATCTGCTTTTTCAATGCCGCGACGTAGCCCTCGGGCTCGCGGCCCGTCGCCAGCACGGCGACCTGGCTTGCTCCGTACGCGATCGCGCCGAGCATGAAATCGATGCCGATCGAGGCGATGTGGAAACATTCGAACGGGATCACGCGCGCCGGCAGGCCGCGACCGCCGCCCTTGGCGCCCAGACCGCGGGCACCGAAGCCCGCCTGCCTGCCGAGCGCGCGCAGCGTTTCGCGTCCGCCTTCCATGTCGTGCAACAGCACGCAGGCGTTGCTGCCGCCGGCTTCGCGATAGACCTGCAGCAGGGTCTTGAGGCGCGCGCCGAGATCCGGCATTCCGGGATAGGCGTAGGTCATTGCGCCCGAAGGGCAGACGGTGGCGCATCCGCCGCAGCCGGCGCAGAGGTGCGATTCGACCTTGACATGGTCGCCATCGGCGCTGATCGCGCCGGTGGAGCACACGTCCAGGCACTGCGTGCAGCCGGTTTTGCCGGAGCGCCCGTGCGCGCAGATCCGTTCGCGATACTGCGTGAAGCGCGGCTTGCTGAATTCACCGACCATCGTGGACAGCTTCTGCGCCGCCAGCGCCTGCTCCAGCGGATCGGCGCCGGGCGCGGCATAGCCCTGCGGCAGGTCGGGCATGCCGATCAGCGGCTGGCGCGACAGGTCGAGCACCAGGTCGAAGCGCTCCTTGCGCGCTGGGGACTGACGCGCGAAATCAATCGCGCCGATCGCGCCGCAGGCCTTGACGCAGGCGCGGTGCGACTTGCACTTGTCCAGGTCGATCTGATAGCTGAAGTCGATCGCGCCCTCCGGGCAGGCGCGAACGCAGGCGTTGCAGCGCGTGCACAGGTCGAGATCGATCGGATTGTCCTGCACCCACTCCACCTCGAAAGCGCCCAGCCATCCCGAGATGCCCGTCACCTTCCCCGACCAGACCGGATAGCTGCGCTCGCCAGGCTGCTCGCCTTTGCCCTTGCCGGTCATGAGCACGCTGACTTCCAGCGTCGGCGCAAGCCGCGCGGCCCAGTCGAGCGCCGCGTCCGACGGGCCGATGATCAGCAGCCGGCCGCCCGACTTGTAATCCACCTGCGCCACCGGCTGCGGCTCGGGCAGCGCCGCTGCGGCAAGCAAGGCGGCGATCTTGGGCCCCGCGTCCTTGCCCTCGGCCGACCAGCCGGCGACTTCACGAATATTCAGAAAGGAAATCCTGGCCTGCGACTGCACGGCCGAGGCGAGTTCGGAGAACAACGGTGCTTCCTGGGTGCAGGCCACGATCAAGTCCGGATCAGCGAGCGAGGACTGGAACGCGCCCGCCTCCTTGCGGCACAGCTCGCGGTGCACGGTTAGCGGCTGCTTC
>JANNXB010000519.1:0-15202 GCA_031409355.1 Betaproteobacteria bacterium
GATCTTCGCGAAGGCCGGATCAGTGAGCGGCTTGCCGTCGATGTTGGCGAGCACCATCACGCCGCAGGCCCCCGCCTTGAGCGAGCGCCTGAGTTCCGCGAGCGCCGCCTTCTCGTACTGCCATGGCAGTGAACAGAACCATTGGATGCGGTCCGGCCAGGTCTTGCGCGCCCTTGCCATTTCCTCGTTCATGACCTGCGCCGCCTTCAGACTTACCGCCTCGCTACCCCAGAAAACATTCGGGCAAGTCAATGAAACCACCGACACGTCTATCCCGACCCGGTCCATGTTCTTGATCCGCAAGTCCCAGTCGAACATCTCCGGAACCGGCGTCATGAACGGCGCGCCGTCCAGGTGGATCGCGCGCAGCCCGCCGGTGACTGCCTTGAGCGTGTAGCGGGGGCGCCCGTGCTTCTCGAGCAGCTTGAGCCACTCGTTGTTGAGCATGTGGGTGTGGACGTCGATGACAGGATTCATTGGATTTTGATCTCCGCGATACGAATGACCTGTGCCCATTTGCGGATCTCTTCGCGAATAATCGCGGCGAACTCCTGCGGCGTATTGGTGTACGGTTCGGTACCCGCAGCGAGCGCCCGCTCGCGGATCTCCGGAACCGCCAGCGCTGCGACGATTTCCCTGTGCAGCCGATTGACGATGTCCGCCGGCGTGTTCGCCGGAGCAACCACACCGAACCAACCGATCGCCTCGTAGCCCGACACACCAGCCTCCTCAAAGGTTGGCACTTCCGGTGCCGCGGCGATGCGGCGCTTGGTGGTGACCGCGAGGGCCCTCATCTTGCCTGCCCGCACGTGGGCGATCGCCGATGGCACATCCACCACGCCGACTGGCACCTGTCCACCAAGCACATCGGCCGAAACCGGGCCGCTGCCCTTGTACGGCACGGGCGGCAGTTTGATGCTCGCCATCATATTGAGCAGTTCGCCCGCTAGGTGCATCGTGGAGCCATTCCCGCCGTGTCCGTAGGGAATCGCCCCGGGCTTTGCCTTCGCCGCGTCGATCAACTGCCTCAGGGTTGCCGGCTGGGACGGATGCGCGACCAGGAAGAAAGGGATCATGGCGAGCATCGAGATCGGCACGAGGTCTTTCTCGGGGTGGAAGGGCATGCTGGGGTAAAGGCTGATGTTCGATGACAGCGCCCCGGCAGCGGCGAGGCCTATTGTGTACCCGTCGGGCGGCGCCTTGGCGACGGCATCGACGCCGATATTGCCGCCTGCCCCCGGGCGATTCTCGATCAGCACCGGTTGACCCATGCGCTCGGCCATGCGTGGCGCGATGGCGCGCGCAATCAGATCGGAACTGCCTCCGGGCGGGAATGAGACGATGAAGCGAATCGGCTTGTTCGGATATTCCTGCGCCTGCGCCGCGGTGGCCAGCAGCGCGGTGGTCAGCAATGCAATTAGTTTCATGTCGCCCTCCTCAGGGAGAGCGCAAGCCTAGAGGGAGCCGACGCTAAAATCAAACGATTCCCGCCTCCATTTCACAACCGCGAAGCGCTTTGCATGCGAATGCTCTTCCTCCTGCTGCTTGCTGCCCTTCCAGCCCTGGCTCAGGATTTGGAGGCCATCTCCATACTCGAGCGGCGAGAAGTTGCGCTCGCGTCCGTTCCCGGTTCGCCGGCACACGAGCTCCGACTGACGCTAGCCTACCTGGAGGGAACCGGTTGGACGCCAGGGGCGATCGTCAACGCGGCGAATGGAAGCGCCCGGATCCTCGGTCAGTGCAACCTGGAGCTGAAAATCGTCGAGCTGGTCCGGGTCGCCGCGCCAGGAAAATTCCACGACTTCCTGACGCCCTTATCGCGGGAGCTGGCAGCGGCGCTGCAACTTGGCAAGCCGACCGTCTACTTCGTGGCAGGCACGCGGCAGCGTCCGGCCTTCGACGCAGAAGCCATCGGTCGCGGCAACAGCCGCACCCGGCCGGAACTCAGGGATACCGTCTGGATAGCGCGCCGCACGCGTGACCTGGGAGTCGCGATGACCCATGAGCTGGTGCACGTGCTCATGGACAGCGGCGAGCACTCGGAAGAACCGGACAACCTGATGCGCGATGAAACGGCGCCCGGCAATTCCCGCCTCTCGATGGCGCAGTGCGCACGCCTGCGGGAGGTGGGAACCGCGAATGGCCTGCTCAGCCCGCGCTAGCGACGGCCGATGGTTCTCAGGCCGGAAAGGGACGTGCGAAATCCCGCAGGATTTCACGCGCGCAATTGTGGCCGGGCGCACCGGTGACCCCGCCTCCGGGGTGCGCGCCGGAACCGCACAGGTACAGGCCCTTCACGGGGGTGCGATAGTCGGCGTGACCGAGCACCGGCCGCGCCGACCATAGTTGGTCGAGCGACAGCGCGCCATGGAAGATATCGCCGCCGGTCAGGCCGAAGTCGCGCTCCAGGTCGGCAGGTGAAAGCGCGCTGTGCGCGATGACGCTTTGCCGGAAGCCCGGTGCATGCGATTCGACCACGTCGAAGATCCGGTTGATCGCTTCCTGCTTGCGAAGGGCCCAATCGGCTTCCGGCGCAAAATGCTGGCAGAACAGGCTCGCCACGTGCGCTCCCTTTGGCGCGAGCGAATCATCCAGCGTGCTCGGAATCACCATCTCGACGATCGGGCGGCGGGCAATGCCGTCGGCGCGCGCGTCGAGGTATGCCCGGTCCATGTACGCGAGCGACGGCGCCAGAATGATGCCGCTCGCGTGATGCGGGCCGGACGCAGGCAGGCAGGTGAAGCGCGGCAGTTCGGAGAGGGCGACATTCATGCGAAACGTCGCCGAGGCGCACTTGTAGCGCGCCATTCGCGCGATGAACGCGGGTTCCAGCAATGTCGGCTCGACCAGCCGCATGAACAGCAGTTTGGGATTGACGTTTGCGACTACCGCCTTTGCCGCGACCTCCTCGCCATCCTCGAGCACCACCGTGTCGCCGCTCACTCGTGCAACCGGAGCGTTACAGCGAATCTCGACTCCCAGGCGTCGGGCTTCGGCAGCGAGCGCCTCGCTGATCGCCCCCATGCCGCCGATCGCGTGGCCCCACTGGCCGCGCTTGCCATTCACCTCGCCAAAGCAGTGATGCAGCAGGACATAGGCAGTGCCGGGATGGTGCGGGCTGGCGTAATTGCCGACCACCGCGTCAAAACCGAATGCCGCTTTCACCGCATCGGATTCGAACCAGTCTTCGAGCCACTCCGTCGCGCTTCGCGTGAAAAGCCCGAGCAGGTCGCGCTGCGCTTCGAGATCCAGCTTTCGCATCCTGTTGCCGAATTTCAATGCCCGGAACATCGAGGAAATGCCGCCGCCGACGTTGGGCGGCGTTTCCAGCACGGCCTCGCGCAGGACGCCGGCGACGCGCTCGAGCTTCTTCCAGTATTCCGGCAGGCGCCTGGCGTCGTTCGCAGAAAACTTCGAGAACTCGCGCTGTGTCGCCTCCAGGCCGCCGCCAACCGCGAGGTAGCCGTTCTCCAGGGGGAGGAAGTTCGACAGCGGCCGCTCGACGATGCGCAGACCGTGCTCGGCGAGCCGCAGGTCGCTGATCACCTTGGCCTGCAGCAGGCTCACCGTGTAAGCCGCGACCGAATTGCGGAAGCCGGGATGAAACTCCTCCGTCACCGCGGCGCCTCCGACCACGCCGCGGCGCTCAAGCATGGTGACCTTCAGCCCGGCCTTGGCCAGGTAGCAGGCGCATACCAGGCCGTTATGCCCGGCGCCTACCACTATGACGTCTGGATTCACTCTACTGTGACGGACTTCGCGAGGTTCCTGGGCTTGTCCACGTCGCTGCCGCGCGCAAGCGCCGTGTGATACGCCAGCAGCTGCAGCGGCACGACATGCAGAATCGGCGAAAGAAGACCGTAGTTCTCGGGCAGGCGGATGACGTTCACGCCCTCAGAAGCGGATATGCGCGAATCGGCATCGGCAAGGACATATAGCTCGCCGCCGCGTGCCCGCACTTCCTGCATGTTGGATTTGAGCTTCTCGAGCAAGGCGTCGTTTGGCGCTACTGTAACCACCGGCATCGCGGAAGTTACTAACGCGAGCGGCCCGTGCTTCAATTCCCCCGCCGGATAGGCTTCCGCATGAATGTAGGAAATTTCCTTCAACTTCAGAGCGCCTTCCAGGGCAATCGGGTAGTGCAGGCCACGCCCGAGGAAAAGCGCATTCTCTTTCTTCGCGAATCGCTCCGACCAGCCGATCACTTGAGGCTCAAGCGCGAGCACGGTAGAGATCGCCTTGGGCAGGTGGCGCAGGCTGCGCAGGTGCTTCCGCTCGTCTTTCTTTGGCAGCTTTCGCCCGAGTTTGGCCAACGTCAGCGCAAGAAGGAAAAGCGCCACCAGCTGCGTCGGGAAAGCCTTGGTCGACGCAACCCCGATCTCGACTCCGGCATGAGTGAGAAATTTCAGCTTCGTCTCGCGCATCATGGCGCTAGAGGCAACGTTGCAGATCGCAAGCGTTTTCTTCTGCCCGAGGGAGCGCGCGTGCTTTAGGGCGGCGAGCGTATCCGCCGTCTCGCCGGACTGCGAGACCACCACCACCAGCGTCTTCGGATCCGGCACGCTGTCGCGATAGCGGTACTCGCTCGCGACCTCGACCTGGGTTGGAAGCCGCGCCAGCGACTCGATCCAGTATTTTGCGGTGAGCCCCGAGTAGAAGCTCGTGCCGCAGGCAAGGATCAGTACCGACTCGACATCGCCGAGAATCTTCCCCTTGGGATCCAGAAAAAGCGCGGGGGAGATTCCGCCGATGCCCTGCAGCGTGTCGGCGACGGCGCGCGGCTGCTCGAAGATCTCCTTCTGCATGAAATGCTGGTAGGGCCCCAGCTCGGCCGCCACGCCCGCTGTCTGGACCGTCTTGACCGTGCGGCGCACCTCGCGGCCTCCGGCGTCGAAGATCCGAAAGCTCGCGAGTTCGATTTCGGCGACGTCGCCCTCTTCGAGATAGGCGATGCGATCGGTGGTTCCCGCGAGCGCGAGCGCGTCCGAAGCGATGAAATGCTCGTTCTTCCCCACTCCGACGACCAGCGGGTTGCCGGCGCGCGCGCCGACGACGCGATGCGGTTCGCGCTTCGAAACCACGGCGATGGCATAGGCGCCGCTGAGCTGCTTTACCGCGCGGCGCACGGCGTCGAGCAGGCTGCCCTTGTACAGGCTGTGCACCAGATGCGCGATCACCTCGGTATCGGTCTGGGTCTCGAAAGCATAGCCTTTGACCTTCAGCTCGGCGCGTAGCTCGTCGTGGTTTTCGATGATGCCGTTGTGCACCAGCGCGATCTCGCCACGCGAGAAGATGGGGTGCGCGTTGTGCGTCACGGGCGCGCCGTGCGTGGCCCAGCGCGTGTGAGCGATGCCCGTTTCTGCCGCCAGGCGCTTTTTTCCGACCTGGGACGAAAGATCCGATACGCGCGCCACGCTTCGCAGCCGCTCCAGCCGGTCCTGCCCGACCACCGCCACGCCGCAGGAATCGTAACCGCGATACTCCAGTCGCCTTAGGCCTTCGATCAGGACCGGAACGATGTCGCGCCTGGCCACCGCGCCCACGATGCCGCACATGATTTATTTCGCCTTGGCCGTTTTTTTGCGCGGCGGGGTCCAGCGCGCAATCGACACCTGCCTGGCTCGCGCGACGGTAAGCTGGCCAGGCGGCGTGTCCCTGCTGATGGTCGAACCCGCGCCGATATAGGAGCCCTTGGCGATGCGCACCGGCGCAACCAGCGTCGCATCGGAGCCGATGAAACAATCGTCCTCGATGATGGTGCGGTTTTTCGAGACACCGTCGTAGTTGCAGGTAATGGTGCCGGCGCCGATGTTGACGCGCGCGCCCACGTCCGCGTCGCCAATATAGGCAAGGTGGTTCGCCTTCGAGCCGGCACCGATGCGGCTCGCCTTCACTTCGACGAAATTTCCGACGTGAACGCCTTCGTCCAGCCTGGCTCCCGGGCGCAGTCGCGCGTAAGGGCCGATGCGGCAGCCGGCGCCCACCTCTGCATCCTCCAGCAAGGAGAACGCGAGCACCTCCGTTCCCGCTGCCAGACTGACATTCCGGAGGACGCAATTCGGCCCGATCTTCACCCGGTCTCCGAGCTTCACCTTGCCTTCGAACACACAGTTCACGTCGATCGACACGTCCTTGCCGCAGGCCAGCTCGCCGCGAACGTCGACGCGCCACAGGTCCGCCAGTGCCACGCCGGCCGCGAGCAGTTTCCTGGCCTGGCCGTTCTGATAGGCGCGCTCGAGGATGGCCAGTTCTTCGCGCGAGTTCACACCGTCCACCTCTCGAGGATCGGTCGCCTTCACCGCGCTCACCGGAGCGCCAGCGGCGGCGGCGATGCCGATGACATCGGTGAGGTAGTACTCTTTCTGCGCGTTGCGGTTCGCCACCTTGGCGAGCCAGCCTGCCAGGCGCGAAGCGTTGCCGGCGAGGAACCCCGCGTACCACTCCCGGAGCAGGAGCTCTGCGCGCGTCGCGTCCTTGTGCTCGACGATGCGCTGCACGCGGCCCTTCGGATCGCGAACTACGCGACCGTAGCCGGATGGATCGGAAAGTTCATTGGTCGCGATGGCTATGCCCTTGCCGGCCGCGCGCACCAGCTTGCGAAGCGTCCCGGCCCGAACCAGAGGCACGTCGCCATTCAGCACAAGCACGGTAGCGGCACGCGGGATCCTCGGCAGCGCCTGCATCAGCGCATGCCCGGTGCCCAGCCGACGCGGCTGTTCCACCCATTCCACCGGCGCGCCGGCGAAGGCCGCCTTGACTTCAGCGCCGCCGTGCCCGTGCACGACGAAGATCCGCTCGGGCTTGAGGGCCATCGCGGCGTCGATTACATAGGCCAGCAGCGGACGTCCGGCGATCCGGTGCAGCACCTTGGGCAGCGCCGAGTGCATGCGCTTGCCCTGGCCTGCGGCGAGTATGACGACGTGAAGAGGCATCGGGTTTCGGGCCCCGGATTCTAGCGCGGCAGTTCCGAAAACCCCATCAGGAACTCATCCACCGCCCTCGCGCATTGTCTTCCCTCGCGGATCGCCCACACGACGAGGGACTGGCCGCGCCGCATATCGCCTGCGGCGAAGACCTTCGGCACGCTGGTGACGTAGCTGCCGGCGCCATCGGTGGCCGCCTTGGCGTTGCCACGCGCGTCTTTCTCGATACCGAATTCCTCCAGCAGCGACTGCACTGGCGAGACGAAGCCCATCGCCAGCAGCACCAGGTCGGCGGGCAGGTCGAACTCCGAGCCGGCGACCTCAACCGGCTTGCCGTCCTTCCATTGCAGGCGCACTGCCTTAAGCGTTTTGACTTTGCCGCGCATTTCACCTTCTCCGCCGACCAGCGCCTTGGTGGCGATGGACCAGTCGCGCTCGACGCCTTCCTCGTGCGAGGAGGAGGTGCGCAGCCGCGTCGGCCAATACGGCCAGACCGGATTGCGCTCAACGTCGGGCGGCATCGGCAGCACCTCGAACTGGGTAACCGAGGCCGCGCCATGGCGGTTGGAAGTGCCGACGCAGTCCGAACCCGTGTCGCCACCGCCGATGACCACGACGTGCTTGTTCCTGGCCCACAACTCCGCCACACCCTTGTCGCCGGCGACGCGCTTGTTCTGCAGCGGCAGGAATTCCATTGCGTAGTGCACCCCCGAGAGCTCGCGCCCGGGAATCGGCAGGTCGCGCGCGACTTCGGCACCGCCGGAAAGAACCACGGCGTCGAAATCGGCCAGCAGTTTCTCCGGCGCCAGCATGCTCTTCGCATCGTTGGGCACACCCTTGCCGGGTCGCGCCTTGCCAACGCAGACGCCGCTGCGGAACTCGATGCCCTCGGCGCGCAACTGCTCCAGGCGCCGGTCGATGACGCGCTTTTCGAGCTTGAAGTCCGGGATGCCGTAGCGCAGCAGCCCGCCGATGCGGTCGTTCTTCTCGAACACCGTGACCGCGTGGCCGGCGCGCGCGAGCTGCTGCGCGGCGGCGAGGCCGGCCGGTCCCGAACCCACGACCGCGATCTTCTTGCCAGTCTTGTGCGCCGAGGGCTGCGGCTTCACCCAGCCCGCCTCCCAGGCCTTGTCGATGATGGCGTGCTCGATCGACTTGATGCCGACCGGATCCTCGTTGATGCGCAGCACACAGGCTTCCTCGCACGGCGCCGGGCAGATGCGGCCGGTGAACTCGGGAAAGTTGTTGGTGGAGTGCAGCGTCTCGATCGCCCGCTGCCAGTCCTGCCGGTAGACCAGATCGTTGAAGTCGGGGATGACGTTGTTGACCGGGCAGCCCTGCATGCAGAAGGGGATGCCGCAGTCCATGCAGCGCGCGCCCTGCGTGGCGGCGTCCGCGTCCGCCAGCGGGACGATGAACTCGCGGTAGTGCTTCCTGCGCATGCCCGTGTCCTCGTGCGGTTCCTCGAGGCGCGCGTATTCCATGAAACCAGTTATCTTGCCCATGGGGTTACGCTGCCTTCCGCTTGTGCTTGGCGGCGAGCTCGCCGAGCGCGCGGCGGTATTCGTTCGGGAACACCTTGACGAACTTGCCGCGGAACTCCGCCCAGCGCTCGAGGAGTTTCTTCGCCTGCGCGCTGCCGGTCAGGCGCGCGTGGCGCTCGATCAGCCGCTTAGCGCTGGCCTCGTCGGATTGCCCCAGGTGCCAGAGCTCGCGCGCGAGCTTCGCCTCCTGCTCGGTCTCCGCGACAAGCGGTTCGAGCGCCACCATCGCGGTATTGCAATACTTGACGAAGTCGCCGCGCTCATCGAGCACGTAGGCGATGCCGCCCGACATGCCGGCGGCGAAATTGCGCCCCGTCGCCCCCAACACCACGATCGTGCCACCGGTCATGTACTCGCAGCCGTGGTCGCCTAGGCCCTCAACGACGGCGTGCGCGCCTGAATTGCGCACCGCGAAGCGCTCGCCGGCGACGCCGCGGAAATAGGCCTCGCCCTCGATCGCACCGTAGAGCGCCACGTTGCCGGTAATGATGTTCTCGGTCGGCTCGCCGCGGAACTTGGCCGAAGGTTGAACCGAAATGCGGCCGCCCGAGAGTCCCTTGCCGCAGTAATCGTTGGTATCACCGATCAGGTCCAGCCACACGCCGCGCGCGAGGAAGGCGCCGAAGCTCTGGCCCGCGGAACCAGCCAGCCGCACATGGATGGTTTCATCCGCCAGCCCTTCGTGGCCGTAGCGCTTGGCGATCTGGCCCGACAACATGGTGCCGACCGTGCGATTGATATTGCGGATCGGGGTCTCTATGGTCACTTTTTCGCGCCGCTCGAGCGCCGCGTGCGCGAGCTCGATCAGCCGGTTGTCGAGCGCCTTGTCGAGGCCGTGGTCCTGTGTCTCGCAGTGATACTTCTTCACCTCCGCCGGCACCTGCGGCAGGTAGAAGACGCGCGAGAAGTCCAGCCCCTTCGCCTTCCAGTGCTCGATGCCCTGGCGCGTGTCGAGCAGGTCGGCGCGGCCGATAAGGTCCTGGACCCTGCGCACGCCCAGCTTCGCCATAAGCTCGCGTGCCTCCTCGGCGACGAAGAACAGGTAGTTCACGACGTGCTCGGGTTTGCCTTCGAATTTCCGGCGCAGTGCCGGGTCCTGCGTCGCCACGCCGACCGGGCAGGTGTTTAGGTGACACTTGCGCATCATGATGCAGCCCTCTACCACCAGCGGCGCGGTGGCAAAGCCGAATTCATCCGCACCCAGCAACGCGCCGATGACGACGTCGCGGCCGGTCTTCATCTGGCCATCCACCTGCACCGCGATGCGGCCGCGCAGCCGGTTCAAGGTCAGAGTCTGCTGCGTCTCGGCGAGGCCCAATTCCCAGGGCGTGCCCGCATGCATGATCGACGACCACGGCGAAGCGCCGGTGCCGCCGTCATGGCCGGAGATGGTGACGTGGTCGGACTTTGCCTTTGCCACGCCCGCCGCGATTGTTCCCACGCCGACCTCGGAGACAAGTTTCACGCTCACTGCCGCGGCCGGATTGGCGTTCTTCAGATCGTGGATGAGCTGCGCGATGTCCTCGATGGAATAGATGTCGTGATGCGGGGGTGGCGAAATCAGCTCGACACCGGGCGTCGAGTAACGCAATTCCGCGATGTACTCCGACACTTTCTTGCCGGGCAGCTGACCGCCCTCGCCGGGCTTGGCGCCCTGCGCGATCTTGATCTGCAGCATCTCGGCCGAGGCGAGGTACTCCGCAGTAACGCCGAAGCGCCCCGACGCGACCTGCTTGATCTTCGATTTTAGGGAGTCGCCTTCCCTGAGCGGGATGTCGACTTCGACGCGCTCCTTGCCGAGGCGGGACATCATGCTTTCGCCCGCCTTGATCGGCGCGTAGCGCCGGCGGTCCTCGCCTCCCTCTCCGGTATTCGATTTGCCGCCGATGCGGTTCATGGCGATGGCGAGCACGGTGTGCGCTTCCGTGGAAATCGAGCCAAGCGACATCGCGCCGGTGGAGAAGCGCTTGACGATCTCGGCCGCTGGCTCGACTTCCTCAAGCGGCACGGGCTTGCACTCGCCGAACTTGAATTCGAACAGGCCGCGCAGCGTCATCTGGCGCTTGGACTGGTCGTTGATGAGCGCCGCGTACTCCTTGTAGGTCGAGTAGGAGTTTTCGCGCGCCGAATGCTGCAATTTGGCGATCACGTCGGGCGTCCAGGCATGCTCTTCGCCGCGCACGCGCCACGCGTATTCGCCCCCCGTGTCCAGCATTCCCTGCAGTACGGGATCCTTCTCGCTGAAAGCGGCGCGATGGATGCGCAGGGTTTCCTCGGCAAGCTCGAGAATTCCGATGCCGCTCACCTTGGATGCCGTGCCGTTGAAGTACTTGTCCACCAGGTTGCGCGACAGGCCCACCGCCTCGAAGATCTGCGCGCCGGTATAGGACATGTAGGTCGAAATGCCCATCTTGGACATCACCTTCTTCAGGCCCTTGCCGACCGCCTTGACGTAGTTCTTGATCGCCTTCGAGCCTTTGGCCGGGTCGCTGTCGTTGGACGCGAGCAGCGTTTCGAGCGCGAGATAGGGATGCACGGCCTCGGCGCCGTAGCCGCCGAGGAGGGCGAAGTGGTGCACTTCGCGCGCCGAGCCGGTCTCCACCACCAGGCCGGTGGATGTGCGCAAGCCCTTCTCCACCAGATGCTGGTGGATCGCCGAAAGCGCGAGCAATGCCGGGATCGCCACGCGTTCCTTGTCGACCTGGCGGTCCGAAATCACGATGATCGAAAACCCCGAACGCACGGCATCCTCCGCCTGCGCGCAGAGCGAAGACAGGCGCGCCTCGATGGCTTCCTTGCCCCAGGACACCGGGTAGGTGATATCGAGTTCCAGCGAGCGGAACTTGCCGCCGGTGTAGCGCTCGATGTGGCGGATCTTCTCCATCTCGAAAAAATCGAGCACCGGCTGGCTGACTTCCAACCGCAGCGGCGGGTTCATCTCGTCGATGCCCAGGAGGTTCGGCTTCGGGCCGATGAAGGACACCAGCGACGTGACCAGTTCCTCGCGAATCGGGTCGATCGCCGGGTTGGTCACCTGCGCGAACAACTGCTTGAAGTAGTGGTAGAGCGTCTTGTCCTTCTTCGACAGGATCGCCAGTGCGCCGTCGTTGCCCATCGACCCCGTCGACTCCTCGCCCGCCGCGGCCATCGGCAGCAGCTGGAATTTGAGGTCTTCCTGGGTGTACGCGAAGGCCTGCTGGCGGTCGAGCAGCGGCACCGCGGACTTCAGCGGCGGCGTCTTCTCGGTGTCGACCTCGTCTAGCTTGACGCGGATGCGCTCGATCCATTCGGCGTAGGGCTTGGCGCCGGCGAGCGACTCCTTCAACTCCTTGTCGTCGATGATGCGGCCCTTCTCCAGGTCGACGAGGAACATCTTGCCCGGCTGCAGGCGCCACTTCTTGACGATGCGCTCCTCGGGGATCGGCAGGCAGCCGCATTCCGAGCCCATGATCACGAGGTCGTCGTCGGTGACGATGTAGCGGGAGGGCCGCAGGCCGTTGCGGTCCAGCGTCGCGCCGATCTGCCGGCCGTCGGTGAATGCAATCGACGCAGGGCCGTCCCAGGGCTCCATCATCGCGGCGTGGTACTCGTAGAACGCGCGGCGGCTGGGATCCATCAGCGTGTGGTTCTCCCATGCCTCCGGGATCATCATCATCACCGCGTGCGCGATGGAGTAGCCACCCATCACCAGCAATTCAAGCGCGTTGTCGAAAGACGCCGAGTCCGATTGGCCGGGGTAGATCAGCGGCCAGATTTTCCGCAGATCGTCGGCGAGCACGGGACTGGAGATCGCGCCTTGCCGCGCGCGGATCCAGTTGACGTTGCCGCGCACCGTGTTGATCTCGCCGTTGTGGCAGATCATGCGGAACGGGTGCGCGAGATCCCAGGAAGGGAATGTATTGGTCGAGAAGCGCTGGTGCACCAGCGCCAGGGCGGACTCGACGCGCGGGTCCTTGAGATCCAGGTAATACTCGCCGACCTGCGTCGCCAGCAGCATGCCCTTGTAGCAGAGCAGGCGCGCCGACATCGACGGCACGTAGAACTCCTTGCCGTGCTCGAGCCTGAGCGACTGGATGGCGTGACCCGAGACCTTGCGGATGATGTAGAGCTTGCGCTCCAGGGCATCGGTGACGGTGACGCCCGCGCCGCGGCCGATGAATACCTGGCGGATCACCGGCTCGAGATTCTTCGCCGGCTCGGCGAGGTCGGAATTGTCCACCGGCACGTCGCGCCAACCGAGCAGGATCTGGCCTTCGTCCTTGATGGCGCGCTCGATCTCGTACTCGCAGGCGGAGCGGCTGGCCGGATCGCGCGGCAGGAACACCATGCCGACGCCGTATTGCCCGAACGGCGGCAGGCTCACGCCCCGCTTGGCCATCTCCTCACGCAGGAAACGGTCCGGCATCTGGATCATCAGGCCGGCGCCATCGGAAAGCTTCGGATCCCAGCCCACCGCGCCGCGATGGTTGAGATTCTTCAGGATCGTGAGGCCCTGTTCGACGATCGAATGCGATTTCTTGCCCTTGATGTGCGCAACGAAGCCGACACCGCAGCCGTCATGCTCGTACGCCGGGTCATAGAGACCCTGTGCCATCGGATGAAATCGCGAACTCATACGTAAGTGCCTGATTATAAATAATTATCAGCGAAATTCGCCGCGCCGCACAAAAATTGAGGGCGAACCTTGAAATATACCCGTGGAACCACGGGCTTACAAGAGTTCAGCCCTGCCGCGGGGCCTACTACAGGGCAGCGGAGATGCTTGCGCGCACCAAGCCGGCGTCCACGTCACCGCGCAGTGTCGCGCTGCCCAGGCCGTCGAGCAGGATGAAGCGGACCTTGCCGCCCGCCGCCTTCTTGTCTACCTGCATCAATTCGAGGTAGCGCTCGATATCGAGCTTCGGCCCCTTCACCGGCAGGCCGGCGCTGACGATAAGTGCCTTCACCCTGTCCGCGTCCTGCCTGCGCAGGGAACCGGTGCGTGCGGACAGTTCGGCTGCCATCACCATGCCGGTGGCGACCGCCTCGCCGTGCAACCACTCGCCGTAGCCCACGCCGGCTTCGATGGCATGGCCGAAGGTGTGGCCGAAATTGAGGATGGCGCGCAGCCCGCCTTCGCGCTCGTCGGCTGCAACCACCTGCGCCTTCAATTCGCATGACCGACGCACCGCGTGACTCAGCGCGGCGCGATCCCGATCGAGCAGCCTGGCCATGTTGGCTTCCAGCCACGTGACGAACTGGAGATCCAGGATGAATCCATGCTTGATGACTTCGGCCAGGCCGGCGCGCAGTTCCCGGTCCGGCAGCGTGTCGAGAACTGCGACGTCGGCGATCACCGCCAACGGCTGGTGGAAGGCCCCGACCATGTTCTTGCCGCGCACGTGGTTGATCGCGGTCTTGCCCCCGACCGACGAATCGACCTGCGCGAGCAGCGTCGTTGGAATCTGCAGGAACGGCACCCCGCGCTGGTATACCGCCGCCGCGAATCCCGCGAGGTCGCCGACCACACCGCCACCCAGCGCGACGACCACCGAATCGCGGCCGCAGCGGGCGGCGAGCATCGCGTCGATCACCCGGTCAAGCGTCGCCCATGCTTTTGCCTGCTCGCCGTCGTCGATCAGGATCGGGACCACGCGGCCGCCGGCCCGTTCGATGGCGCCCTGAACGACTTCCAGATACAACGGTGCAACGACGCTGTTGGTGACGACGGCGACGTTCCTCGAAGCGACGTGTCGGGCGTACAGCCGTTCGTCACCCAGCAGGCCCGCGCCGATGTGGATCGGGTAGGACCGCTCTCCCAGGCTTACGCTGAGAGGCTGCACTTGCCCTCCAGGCGCGCAAGCAGGTCTTTCGCCAGCGTCTGCACGCTCTGCTTGCCGGTGTCGATCACCAGGTCGGCGACTTCGCGGTAGAGAGAATCGCGCTCCGCGTACAGCGCTTCCAGCTTTTTCTGCGGGTCCGCGGTTGCAAGCAATGGGCGATTGCGGTCGTGCCGTACGCGCTGCCAGAGCTGCGGCGGGCGCGCGTGCAGGTAGATGACAATGCCGCACCCGGCAATCACCTTCCGGTTCTCCTCGGCCAACACCGCGCCGCCGCCGGTGGCAAGCACGGCGTTGTCCAGCGCGCAGAGTTCTTCGATCATCTGCCGTTCCCGCGTCCGGAAGCCGGCCTCACCCTCGATGTCGAAGATCACGGGGACGCGCACGCCGCAGCGGCGCTCGATCTCCTCGTCCGTATCGTAGAAGCTGCGCTTCAGCCTGCGCGCGAGCAACCGTCCCACGGTGGTCTTGCCCGCACCCATCATGCCGACGAGGATGAGCCTGCTATCAGGTTTCACGGCAGGGTTTCACGGCATCATTCTACGCAGGTGGAAGAATGTGAAGGCTGAAAACAAAACGGCCGGGAGGGCCCGGCCGTTCGAGTGACTGCGAACTTGCGTCAGCGGCCGGTGAGGCGCTCGTTCATGATTCGCGGGGTGATGAAGACCAGCAGCTCGGTCTTGTTCCTGGTCGTTGCCGTATTGCGGAAGAGGAATCCGATATAGGGCAGATCGCCAAAAAACGGCGTTCGCGCCGATGTGACGTTGTCGATTTCCTCGTAAATGCCGCCGATCACGACCGTGCCGCCGTTCTCTACCAGCACCTCAGTCTTGATGTGCTTGGTGCTGATCTGCACGCCGGCCGCCGTGACCGCTCCTGGAATGTCCTTGTTCACGTCCAGCGTCATGATGACGTT
>JANNXB010000520.1:0-10327 GCA_031409355.1 Betaproteobacteria bacterium
GGTGCAGCCCGAGGTCGCCGCCTGCATCGAGGCGGCGTTCGCGGCGATTGCGCGCATGCCGGGCGTGGAAGTGGTCGATGCCCGCATCGACTGGGGCGATCCAATCGACATCTTCGATGCCCTGTGGACGGCAAGGGGCGCGCTACGCACCGGGCTGAAGCCGCAGGAGAAGGCGCTGCTCGACCCGGGTCTCGCGCGATTGATCGAGCGCTCGGCGGGAATCGGGCTCGGCGATCATTTGCGCACGCTGCAGGCGCGCGCCGCTTTCTGCCGCGGCGTCAGCGAGTCTTTCCTCGGGTTCGACCTGCTGCTCGCGCCGATGGTTCCAATCGCGCCGTTCGCGGCCGAGGCCGACGGGCCGCCGGACATGGATCCGTCGGCGCCGGTGCCGTGGGCGCGCTGGACGCCGTTTTCCTATCCGTTCAACATCACCGGGCAACCGGCTGCGTCGATCCCCTGCGGCTGGACGCCGCAGGGCATGCCGGTCGGCCTGCAGGTGATCGGCGAGCGCTTTGCGGATGCCCCGGTGCTAAGCTTCTGCGCCGCCTGGGAGCGTCAATTCGACTGGCGCGCGCGCCGTCCCGCGGTGTTCGCAGGCGCATGATCAATGCTTGGTAGTCTGGAGTTTCGCGGCACAAACGCAAAGGAACACACGATGAGCTTCATTCATGCAGTCCTCGTTCCGGTGGTTCTCGCGCTGGCGCAACCGGCGCTCGCGCAAACCAAGCCGGCCGCGGAGCCCAAACGCGGCGGCACGCTGACCTACACGTTCCACCCGGAACCGACGGCGCTCTCGACCATCGCCACTTCGGCAGTGCCGGTGGCCATCATTTCGACCAAGATCTTCGAGAGCCTGCTGGAGTACGAAGGCGCGGCGCTCAACCCGAAGCCCGGGCTTGCACTGTCCTGGAGCGTCGACGCGAACAACCGCATCTATACCTTCAAGCTGCGGCCGGGCGTCAAGTGGCATGACGGCGCGCCCTTCACCAGCGCGGACGTGAAGTTCAGCATCGAGAAAATCGTGCGGCCGCTGCATTCCCGCGGCAAGGTCTACTTCGGCAACGTCGCCATCATCGAGACGCCGGACCCGCTTACCGTCGTGTTCAAGCTCACCGAGCCGGTGCCGTTCTTCCTCAAGACCTTCCAGCCCGGCGAGGCGCCGATCATGCCCAGGCACATCCTCGAGAAACTCGATCTCGACGATGCCAAGACCGTGCGCAGCTCCGAGTTCATGCAAAAGCCGGTCGGCACCGGGCCGTTTCGCTTCAAGGAGTGGAAGAAGGGTTCGCACATCACCCTCGAACGCTTCCCGGAGTACTGGAAGAAGGGCCGGCCCTACCTCGATCAGGTCATCCTCAAGGTGATTCCGGACGGTGCGGCACGTTCCATCGCGCTGGAGAACGGCGAAGTCGACCTCGCGCCGATGAGCGCCGTGCCGCAGGCCGACATCCAGCGGCTCGCGGGCCTCAAGCAGATGGTGCTGTCGGACAAGGGTGCCGAAGGCCTGGGGCCGATGCTGTGGCTGGAAGTGAATCTGCGCGACAAGAACCTGGGTGACCCGCGCGTGCGCCAGGCGATCAGCATGGCGCTCGACCGCAAGAAAATCGTCGACATCATCTGGTTCGGGCAGGGCAAGCCCGCCACCGGACCGCTGGTTTCCGGAAATCCGCTCTACAACAAGGCGCTCAAGCCCTTCGTCTACGACCCGAAGCGGGCCGACAAGCTGCTGGAGGACGCGGGCTACAAGCGCGGCGCCGGCAACATGCGCTTCAAGGTGCAGCAGAATTTCCTGCCCTACGGCGAAAGCTGGGTACGGCTGGCCGAATATGTCAAGCAGGAACTCGGCAAGATCGGCATCGAAGTCGAGACGCAGAGCGTCGACCTGGGCGGCTGGCTGAAGAAGATCTACACCGACTGGGACTACGGATTCACGAGCAACTTCACGCACAACTACTCCGATCCTTCCATTGGCACGCAGCGCTCGTTCATCTCCTCGACCATTACCAAGGGCGCGACCTTCACCAACTCGATGAATTACCGCAACCCGAAGATCGACGACCTGTACAAGCGCGCCCTGACCGAGATGGACGCGGCCAAGCGGCGGCGCATGTTCGACGAGATCCAGGTGATCCTGCACGACGAGCTGCCGGTCATTTTCCTGGTGGAGATCGCCTATACGCACCTGTGGAACCGGCGCGTGCAGGGCCTCATCAGCAACGGCATCTCGATGTACTCGAGCTGGGACGGGGTCTGGAAGGAGTGACCCGCTACGTCCTGCGCCGGCTCCTGCTGCTGGTGCCGGTGGTCCTCGCGATTGCGGCGCTGAATTTCGTCCTCCTGCACCTGGCGCCGGGCGACGCCGCCGAGATCATCGCCGGGCAGTCCGGGCACGGCACGCCCGAGTTCGTCGCGCAGTTGCGGCGCGAATTCGGGCTGGACCGACCGATGTACCAGCAGTTCTTCATTTTCACCGGCAAGCTGCTGACGCTGGACCTGGGCTATTCGTTCGTGCAGTCGACGCCGGTGGCGACCCTGATCGCCGGGCGCCTCCCCGCGACGCTGCTGCTCATGGTGAGCGCCCTGACGCTGGCGATCGCGGGCGGCGTGGTGCTGGGCGTCGCCGCGGCGCGCCGGCGCGGGCGCCTTGCCGATGCGCTCATCTCGGTCGGCGCGCTGGTCGCCTACGCGATACCGGCATTCTGGCTGGGGCTGATGTTGATCGTGCTGTTTTCGATCCACCTCAACCTGCTGCCCTCGGGCGGCATGTTCGACGTGAGCGCGAACCGCAGCGGCTTCGCCTATGCGCTCGACGTGGCGCGCCACCTGGTCCTGCCAGCGCTCACTATGGCGTTGTTCTACCTCGCGGTCTACACGCGGGTGATGCGCGCCTCGATGCTGGAAGTTTACGGCCTCGAATACATCGTCACGGCGCGCGCCAAAGGACTCGGCGAACAGGCAATCGCCTGGCAGCATGCGGCGCGCAACGCCGCGCTGCCGGTGGTCACGCTGGCCGGGGTCCAGTTCGGGCACCTGCTCGGCGGATCGATTCTCATCGAGACGGTGTTTGGCTGGCCGGGACTCGGCCGCCTGGTTTTCGATGCGCTCGGCCAGCGCGACCTCAATACGCTGCTTGGCATCCTGTTCGTCTCTTCCGTGGTCGTGGTGCTGGTCAACCTGGCCGTCGATCTCCTGTACGGATGGCTCGATCCGCGGATCGTGCATCGATGAAAGCGCTGGCGGCTTTCTGGCGCCGCTTCCGGCAGAACCGCCCGGCTGTCGGCGGCGCGGTCGTGCTTGCCCTGGTGGTGCTGGTGGCGGCGGGGGGGCCTGCGCTCTACGGCGTCGATCCGTTCGACATGGTCGGCCGTCCGTTCCAGCCGCCGTTTTCCGGTTCGCCGTGGCTGGGCACCGACGTTTCGGGCCGCGATATCCTCGCGGGGCTGGTGCATGGCGCCTCCGTATCGCTCGCCATCGGACTGATCGCCACCCTGGCGGCGACGGCTCTCGGCGTAACCTTCGGCGCCCTGGCCGGTTACCACGGCGGCTGGATCGACGAGGTGCTGATGCGCATCACCGATTTCTTCCTCACCATTCCGTCGTTCGTGCTTGCCGTGGTGCTGGTGGCGATTTTCTCCCCGACCACCGCTTCGGTGACCGCGGCGATCGCGATCGTGTCATGGCCGTCGGTGGCGCGGCTGGTGCGAGGAGAATTCATCACACAACGCTCGCGCGAGTATGTCCAGGCCTGCCATGCCATGGGCATGCGCGATCGCGAGATCATTTTCCTGCAGATCCTGCCCAACGCGCTGCCACCGGTGGTGGTGGTCGCCTCGCTGATGGTGGCGACCGCGATCCTCACCGAGTCGGGCCTGTCGTTTCTGGGCTTGTCGGATCCCAATGTCGTGTCCTGGGGCTACATGATCGGCGTGGCGCGCTCGTCCCTGCGCACCGCCTGGTGGATGGTGGCGATCCCGGGCGTGGCCATCGTGATCACGGTGTTGGCGATCAACCTGGTGGGCGAGGGGCTGAATGACGCCCTCAACCCGCGGCTCAAGCAGCGATGAGCGCGCTGCTCGAACTGCGCGGCATGAGTGTGGAGTTCCTCACCTCGCAGGGCGTGCTGCGCGCCGTCGACGGTTTGTCGTTCTCGGTGGAAGCGGGCGAAACAGTCGCGCTGGTGGGCGAATCCGGCTGCGGCAAGAGCACAGCGGCGCTTGCGCTGCTGCGGCTCATCCCTTCGCCGCCCGGGCGCATCAGTGCCGGTCAGGTCCTGTTCGACGGGCGCGACCTGCTGGCGCTGCCCGATGCCGACATGCGCGCGGTGCGCGGCGGCGAAATCGCGATGGTGTTCCAGGATCCGGCGATGTACCTGAACCCGGTGCATACGATCGGGCGGCAGATCGGCGAAGTGTTGCGCCTGCACAAGGGGCTCGGCCGCGAGGCGGCGCAGCGCGAGGCCGTCGAGCTGCTTGGCCTGGTTGGCGTGCCGGCGCCGGCGGAGCGCGTGCGTGAATATCCGCACAATCTCTCGGGCGGCATGCGCCAGAGGGTCATGATCGCGATGGCCCTGGCATGCCGGCCGCGTCTGCTGATCGCGGACGAACCCACCACCGCGCTCGATGTCACGGTGCAGGCGCAGGTGCTCGAACTGATCCGCGAGCTCAAGCAGCGCTTCGGCATGGCGGTCCTGCTGATCACGCACGATCTGGGTGTGGTGGCCGAGACGGCGGACCGCGTTGTCGTCATGTACGCGGGCAGGAAGGTCGAGGAGGGCCCGGTCGCCGAGCTGTTCCGAGATCCGCGCCATCCCTACACCCGCGGCCTTACCGAAGCCGCGAGCTGGAATCTGCGAGGCGACGGTACCTTCGCCGAGATTGCCGGGACCGTGCCTTCGCCGCTGGCGCTGCCGCCCGGGTGCAGCTTCGCCCCGCGTTGCGGGCGCGCGATCGGGCGTTGCAGGACGGAGCGCCCGGTGTCGGTCGAATTTTCAGCGCGGCGCAACGCCGAGTGCTTCCTCGCCGGCGCCGCGCCATGAGCGCGAGGCCGCTGCTCGAGGTTCGCGACCTCGCCATGCACTATCCGGCGGGCGGGGGCTGGCCGCAGCCGCGCCGCCACGTGCATGCCCTCGATGGCGTGTCGTTCGAGCTCGGCGCCGGCGAGACCGTGGCGGTGGTCGGCGAGTCGGGCTGCGGCAAGTCCACGCTTGGCAGGTGCATCGTGCGGCTGGTGGAACCCACCGCGGGCGAGGTAACGCTCGAAGGCCAGGCGCTCTCGGAACTTGACGCCGGCGCACTGCGGGCGGTGCGGCAGAAGATGCAGATCGTGTTTCAGGATCCCTACGCGAGCCTCAATCCGCGGCGCACGATCTTCCAGAGCGTGGCCGATCCGTTGCGCGTCGGCGGTGTGGCGGATGCCGGGCAACGGCGCGAGCGCGCCGCGGCGACGCTCGAGCAGGTCGGACTCGGCGCCGAGTTCATGGAGCGGCACCCGCACGAACTCTCGGGGGGGCAGCGCCAGCGCGTGGCCATTGCGCGCGCCATCGCGATGCGCCCCAAACTGGTGGTGTGCGATGAGCCGGTGTCGTCGCTCGACGTGTCGATCCAGGCCCAGGTGATCAACCTGCTGAAGAAACTCCAGCGCGAACTGGGCATGGCGTACCTGTTCATCACGCACGATCTAAAACTCGTGCCGCACATGGCGAACCGGGTGCTGGTGATGTATCTGGGGGAAGTGGTCGAATCCGCCCCGGCCCACCTGCTGGAGGAACGGCGCCTGCATCCCTATTCCCAGGCGCTGTTTTCCGCGGCTCCGGTTGCCGACCCGGCTGTCGCTGCGGTCCGGCGCCGCATCGTTCTGAAGGGCGAGGTGCCCAGCCCGATGAACCCGCCGCCGGGATGCCGCTTCCATACGCGTTGCCCTTATCGCCAACCCCGATGCAGCGACGAGGCACCGGCGCTGCGCCCCGTTCTGGGCCGGCTGGTGCGCTGTCATTTCGCTGGAGACGCCGGCTTTCCACCGGAGCCCGCATGAAGATCGACATCCCGGAACTGCACGCGCTGCTAGATGCGGTTGCCGAGTTCGGCCGGACCGACAAAGGCGGCCTGCAGCGGCTGGCTGCGAGCCGCGAGGAGGGTGCGGCACGCGATTTCGTCTGCGCATGGCTGCGCGCCCGGGGATTCGGCATCAGCGTCGATGCGGTCGGCAACGTGTTTGCACTGCTCGAACTGGCCGGGGCGCAGGCGCCGTGGGTGCTGTCCGGATCGCATCTGGACAGCCAGCCGCGCGGCGGGCGCTTTGACGGGGCCTACGGCGTGATCGGCGCGTGCGTGGTGGCCGACGCAATCCGCAAGGCGAAGGGCGCTGGATTTTCCCGCAATCTCGCGGTGGTCATCTGGACCAACGAGGAAGGCGCGCGTTTCGCGCCCAGCATGCTCGGCAGCGGCGTTTTCGCCGGCCAGTACGAGTCCGGGTACGCGCTCTCGCGGCGCGACAGCGATGGCGTGTCGCTCGGGGAAGCGCTTGCCGCGATCGGCTATGCGGGGACGGGCGGACTCCCCGGCGACCCTGCGTGCTGCATCGAGCTGCATATCGAGCAGGGGCCGTCGCTTGAGCGTTCCAAGGCAACCATCGGTGCGGTGGAAGGCAACTGGGGCACCATGAAGTACATCGCCACCTTCACGGGCGTGGCCGCGCACACCGGGCCGACCGCGATGAGCGAGCGCCGCGACGCGCTGCTTGCCGCGGGCCACCTGATCGTGGCGTGCCGCGCGCTCTCGG
This sequence comes from Betaproteobacteria bacterium, assembly GCA_031409355.1. GTDB lineage: Bacteria > Pseudomonadota > Gammaproteobacteria > Burkholderiales > SG8-39 > RBG-16-66-20. Next base: position 6,778 of record JANNXB010000520.1, read on the forward strand.
ATCGTACCGGCGGAAGCCTGCTCTCCTCCGTCGGGCGGCTTGATATCGAACCCAACTCAACCAACGTGGTCGCCGCGCAGGTGCGCTTGTACGCGGAGATGCGCGCGACCGACAACGTCGTGCTCGAATCGGCGTGCGCGGATTTCGAGCGCGCGGCGGCGGACGCCGCCAGTACCGCGGGCGTTCAGGTGGCATTTGAGCGCGTGACCAACCGGCCGGCCGGGGTTTTCGACGCCAAGTTGTGCAACCTGGTCGAAACGGTCGCGATTGAACGGGGCCATCGCTGCCTGCGCGTGCACACGGTTGCCGGGCACGACGCCGTTTCATTGTGCCGCCGCTGCCCGAGCGCAATGATCTTCGTGCCCAGCGCCGGCGGCGTCAGTCATAACGAGGCCGAGTTCACGCCAACGTCGGATCTCGAGGCCGGGGTCGACGTGCTTGCGGGCGTTCTATACAGGCTGGTGACTGCGGCCGGAGAAGTTGGCAATGCCTGACATCCAACGACCCCGGTCCGCGGAAATCATCATCGTCGGCGGCGGCATTGTCGGCACGAGCGTCGCCTACCACCTGGCGAAGCTGGGCCGCAAGGACATTGTTCTGCTGGAGCAGGGTTCGCTTACCTGCGGCACCACCTGGCACGCGGCGGGGCTGGTGGGGCAGATGCGGCCCAACCGATCGATGACGCGCATGAGCCAGTACGGCATCGGCCTGTATGCCTCGCTCGAAGCTGAAACCGGCCTGGCCACCGGATGGAAGCAGTGCGGCAGCGTCAACGTGGCGCGCACCCCGGAGCGCTGGATCGTGTACCAGCGCCAGGCTGCGATGGCGCGCAGCTTCGGCATCGAGGTGCACCTGATCACGCCGCGCGAAGCGCAGGAGAGATGGCCGCTGCTGCGCAGCGACGACCTGCAGGGCGCGCTCTGGTTTCCGCAGGACGGCAAGGCGAACCCCACCGACCTCACGCAATCACTCGCCAAGGGTGCGCGCGATCTGGGCGTGAAAATCGTTCAGGGCGTGAAAGCGACAGGGGTCGAGCTTATGAATGGCGCTGTTGCGGGCGTCATGACTTCCAGCGGTGAAATGAAATGCGAAATTCTTGTGAACTGCACGGGCCAGTGGGCGCGCGCGTTCGGCGCCATGGCGGGCGTGAACGTGCCGTTGCATTCCGCGGAGCACTTCTACATCGTCACCGAGCGCATCGCCGGCGTGCACCCGATGCTGCCAGTGATGCGCGATCCGGACGGCTTCATCTATTTCAAGGAAGAAGTTGGCGGCCTGCTGATGGGCGGCTTCGAGCCCAAGGCGAAACCCTGGGGCATGGAGGGAATCCCGGAGAAGTTCGAGTTCCAGCTGCTGCCCGAGGACTGGGACCAGTTCGAGCCGCTGATGACGAACGCCATCCACCGGGTGCCGGCGCTGGAAAAAGCGGGCGTGAAAACGCTTCTCAACGGCCCGGAGAGCTTCACGCCGGACGGCAATTTCATCCTCGGCGAGGCGCCCGAAGTACGCAATTATTTCGTCGCCGCCGGATTCAATTCCGCGGGCATCGCCAACGGCGGCGGCGCGGGCAAGCTGCTCGCCGAATGGATCGTCGGCGGCGAGGCGCCGATGGATCTTTTCGAAGTGGACATCCGGCGCTTTGGCGCGTACGCGGCGGGCGGGGACTGGCTCCGAGAGCGCACGGTCGAGACCCTCGGCCTGCACTACGCCATGCGCTGGCCGCGGCAGGAACTCGAATCGGGCCGGCCGCTGCGCGTTTCACCGCTCTACGAGCGCCTGAAGGCGAAGGGCGCGCAGTTTGGCTCCAAGATGGGTTGGGAAAGGGCAAACTGGTTTGGCCCGGCAGTGAAATACACCCTCGGCAGGCCGAACTGGCTCGAATCGGTCATTGAAGAGCAAAAGGCCGTGCGGCATGCGGCCGGCATTTTCGACCAGACTTCTTTCGGTAAGCTGCGCGTGACCGGAAGCGACGCGGAGGCGCTGCTCGAACGGGTGTGTGCCAACCGCATTGGCGAGTTGACCTATACCGCCATGCTCAACCGGAAGGGCGGCTTCGAGAGCGACATCACCGTCCAGCGCCTGGGCGAGAACGAGTTCTTCATCGTCACCGGCTCCGCGCAGCCGGTGCGGGATCTTGCATGGCTGCGCCGCCATGTGGCCGATGGCGAGGATGTACAGATCGAAGATGTGACCGACCAATGGTCCGTGATCTCGGTCTTTGGGCCTAAGGCGGGAGACGTTCTGGCAGGAGTTTCCCTGAAGAAAGGAACCCGTCCGATCCCTGCGTCCTACGTCGGCGGTCCGGGCTGGGAGTTGTACGTGCCGGTCGAGGACGCCGGCGCGCTCTATGACCAGCTTTCCAGGCCAGGCACAAGGGATTGCGGCTACTACGCGCTCGACGCGCTGCGCATCGAAGCCGGGCGGCGCGCCTTCGGCGCCGAACTGTCGCCGGATTGCACGTCGTACGAGGCAGGTTTGGGATTCGCCGTGAAGCTGGACAAGCCGGTCGAGTTCATCGGCCGCGAAGCGCTGCGCCGCGCGCCCCGGGGCGAACTCGTCAAACGGTTGCTGATGTTCACCTTTCCGGCGACGGAGCTCTTCGCCTGGGGTGGCGAGCCGATCTTGCGGGAGGGCGAGCCGGTGGGCGAGCTGACCTCGGTCGGCTACAGCGCGGCGCTGGAACAGATGGTCGGCATGGGCTTTGTCCATGCCGCGCAACCGGAGCGCGCCGAACAGGTGCTCGGCAGCCGCTACGAGATCGAAGTCTCCGGCGCCAAGGTTGCCGCGCGCGCAAGCATGAAGGCGCCATGGCCAACATAGTCCGCACCGATCGCGAGCTGGAAATGCAGGGCGTGGATGCCGCGCTGCGCGCCGCGGGGCACGAGCTCGTGCTGCTGCCCGACGGCGTCAGCGAGGAAGAGCTCGCGCGCGCGCTGGGCGACGCCGAGCTCCTGCTCATGTGCTACACGCCGGTCACGGCGCGCGTCATCGGTTCGGCGCCGCGCCTGAAGGGCATCGTCAAATACGGCGTCGGCATCGACGCCATCGATATCGGCGCGGCGAATGCGCGCGGCATCGCCGTGGTCAATATTCCCGAATATGCCGAGGAAACGGTGGCCGAGGGCGCCTTTGCCTTGCTGATGGCACTGGCGAAGAAGTTCAAGCCTGTGCAGCGTGCGATGGACGCGCAGGGCTGGGTCTGGCCGCAGGCGCAATGGCTGGGGCTCGATCTGGCCGGCAAGACCCTTGGCCTGGTCGGTGTCGGCAAGATCGGCTCGAGCATGGCGCGCATGGCGCAGGCGTTCCGGATGCGGGTGGTGGGCTTCAGTCCCAACTCTCTTTTTCCTCCCGGAGTCGAAAAGCGGAATCAACTGAAGGAGATGCTTGCCGAGTGCGACTTCGTTTCGATCCACTGCGTGCTCAATGCCGAAACGCGCGGCCTCATTGGTGAGCGCGAACTCGCGGCCATGCGCCCCTCGGCGTTCCTCATCAACACCGCTCGTGGCGCGATCGTGGATGAAGCGGCGCTCCTGCGCGCGCTGCAGGAGCG
>JANNXB010000521.1:0-16994 GCA_031409355.1 Betaproteobacteria bacterium
TCGATCGCGCCGACCATGTAGAACGCCTGCTCCGGCAGCGCGTCGCACTCGCCGTTGACGATCATCTTGAAGCCCTTGATGGTGTCCTTCAACGACACGTACTTGCCCGGCGTGCCGGTGAAGTTCTGCGCCACGGTGAACGGCTGCGACAGGAAGCGCTGGATTTTCCGCGCGCGGGACACCGCCAGCTTGTCCTCGGGCGCGAGTTCGTCCATGCCCAGGATGGCGATGATGTCGCGCAGTTCCTTGTAGCGCTGCAGGGTCGCCTGCACCGAGCGCGTGGTGTTGTAGTGGTCTTCGCCGATGGTGTTCGGGTCGACCTGGCGCGAGGTCGAATCGAGCGGATCCACGGCGGGATAAATACCGAGCGATGCAATGTCGCGCGACAGTACGACCGTCGCATCGAGGTGGCCGAAGGTGGTGGCGGGCGACGGGTCGGTCAAGTCATCCGCCGGCACGTACACCGCCTGGATCGAGGTGATTGAGCCGACCTTGGTCGAGGTGATGCGCTCCTGCAGGCGACCCATTTCTTCGGCCAACGTCGGCTGGTAGCCGACCGCGGACGGCATACGGCCAAGCAGCGCCGAAACTTCTGTACCCGCGAGCGTGAAGCGATAGATGTTGTCGACGAAGAACAGGATGTCGCGGCCTTCGTCGCGGAAACTCTCGGCCATCGTCAGGCCGGTCAGCGCGACGCGAAGGCGGTTGCCCGGCGGCTCGTTCATCTGGCCAAACACCATCGCTACCTTGGATTCGGGCAGGTTGTCCAGTTTCACCACTTCGGCTTCGATCATCTCGTGATAAAAGTCGTTTCCTTCACGAGTACGCTCGCCGACGCCGGCAAACACCGACAGTCCCGAATGTTGCGTCGCGATGTTGTTGATCAATTCCAGCATGTTCACGGTCTTGCCGACACCGGCGCCGCCGAACAGGCCGATCTTTCCGCCCTTGGCGAACGGGCAGATGAGGTCGATGACCTTGATGCCCGTTTCCAGCAGGTCCACCGAGGGCGAAAGTTCGTCGAACTTCGGCGCCGTCTGGTGGATCGAGCGCAGCTTGTCGGACTTGATCGGGCCGCCGTCGTCGATCGGCCGGCCGAGCACGTCCATGATGCGGCCGAGCGTACCCAGGCCCACGGGAACCGAGATCGGCCCGCCCGTGTTGTTCACCTTCATGCCGCGACGCAGGCCGTCGGAAGACCCCAGCGCGATGCAGCGCACGACGCCGTCGCCGAGCTGCTGCTCGACTTCGAAAGTCAGGCCTTTTTCGACGAGGCCGCCCTCGCCCGTATCGGCGAGCTTTAGCGCGTCGTAGATCTTCGGCATCCCGTCGCGGGGGAATTCAATGTCGGTAACCGCGCCGACGCACTGAACGATGGTTCCTTGCGTGTTTGGAGTGCCTTGCACGTGTGCCATGGTTCGTTCCTTTATACGGCGGCAGCGCCGCCCACAATTTCAGAAAGCTCTTTGGTAATGCCGGCCTGACGGTTCTTGTTGTAGATCAGCGTCAATTCGTCGATCAGGTCGCGCGCGTTGTCCGACGCGGACTTCATCGCCACCATGCGCGCCGATTGTTCGGAGGCCATATTCTCGGCCACCGCCTGGAAAATGATCGCCTCAATGTAGCGCGTCATCACCTGGTCGAGCACTGCTTTGGCTTCCGGCTCATAGAGGTAATCCCACACCGTTTCCGGTGCACCCAGGCGCTCGCCCGACAGCGGCAGCAATTGCTCCAGTACAGGCTCCTGCTTCATGGTGTTAAGGAAGCGGGTATAGCCGATCATCAGGCGATCGAAGCGGTCCTTGGTGTAGCCGTCCAACATCACCTTGATGGTACCGATCAGTTTCTCCATCTGCGGCCGGTCGCCGATCTGGATCGCATGCGACACGATGTTCGCACCCAGGCGCTGCATGAAGCCGAAGCCTTTGTTGCCGATACAGCAGACATCGACCTCTTCGCCCTCGGTCTGCCAGGCCTTGTACTGGCCTAGCACCATGCGCAGCAGATTGGTGTTCAACGCGCCGCACAAGCCCTTGTCGGTGGTGATCACGATCAGGCCGACGCGCTTTACCGAATCGCGCGGAACCAGGAACGGATGCCGGTATTCCGGATTGGCGTGGCTGATGTGCGCGGCGACATTGCGGATCTTCTCGCCATAGGGACGCGCATGGCGCATGCGCTCCTGCGCCTTGCGCATCTTCGAGGCCGCGACCATTTCCATGGCCTTGGTGATCTTCCGAGTGTTCTGCACACTCTTGATCTTCACCCGAATTTCTTTGGTGCCTGGCATGGCTCAGCGCCCTAGTAGGAACCGTTCTTCTTCCAGTCGGCGATCGCGTCCTTGAGCGCCTTCTCGTCTTCGGCCGACAGATCGGCCTTTTCCTCAATGCGCTTGATCAGGTCCGCATATTTGGACTTGACGTAGTCGCGCATCGAGCGCTCGGCGGCCAGCGCCTTCTTCACGTCGATGTCGCCGAAGAAGCCGTTGTTGACCGCGAACAGCGTCAGCGCCATCTCCCACACCTGCTGCGGGTGGTACTGCGCCTGCTTCATGAGCTCGGTCACCATCTTGCCGAGCTCGAGCTGCTTGCGCGTGGCCTCGTCCAGGTCGGAAGCGAACTGCGCGAAAGCCGCGAGCTCACGGTACTGCGCGAGCGCCAGGCGCACGCCGCCTCCCGTGTCCTTGCGCTTCATGATCTTGGTCTGCGCGGCACCGCCGACGCGAGACACCGAGACGCCGGCGTTGATGGCGGGCCGGATGCCGGCGTTGAAGAGGTCCGTCTCCAGGAAGATCTGGCCGTCGGTGATCGAGATCACGTTGGTCGGCACGAACGCGGTCACGTCGCCCGCCTGCGTCTCGATGATCGGCAGCGCGGTGAGCGAGCCCGTCTTGCCCTTGACCGCGCCCTTGGTGAATTTCTCCACGTAGGCCGGGTTCACGCGCGCGGCGCGCTCGAGCAACCGGCTATGCAGGTAGAACACGTCGCCCGGGTACGCTTCGCGGCCCGGCGGGCGGCGCAGCAGCAGCGAAACCTGGCGGTAGGCCCAGGCCTGCTTGGTCAAGTCGTCATAAATGATGAGTGCGTCCTGGCCGCGGTCGCGGAAGTACTCGCCCATGGTGCAGCCCGAGTAGGGCGCGATGAACTGCATCGCGGCGGATTCGGAAGCGGTCGCGGCCACCACGATGGTGTAGGCCATCGCGCCGTGCTCCTCGAGCTTGCGCACCACGTTGGCGACGGTCGAGGCTTTCTGCCCGATCGCGACATACACGCAGAAGAGGTCTTTGCCCTTCTGGTTGATGATGGTGTCCACCGCCACCGCCGTCTTGCCGGTCTGGCGGTCGCCAATGATGAGCTCGCGCTGGCCGCGACCGACCGGCACCATGGCGTCGATCGCCTTGAGGCCCGTCTGCACCGGCTGCGACACCGACTGGCGCGCAATCACGCCCGGCGCGACCTTCTCAATGACATCCGTGAGCTTCGCGTTGATCGGGCCCTTGCCGTCGATCGGCGCGCCGAGCGAATTGACCACGCGGCCGAGCAACTCCGGGCCGATCGGCACCGACAGGATCTTGCCGGTGCACTTGACGACATCACCCTCGGTGATGTGCTCGTACTCGCCCAGGATCACGGCGCCGACCGAGTCGCGCTCCAGGTTGAGCGCCAGGCCGAAGGTGTTCTTCGGAAATTCGAGCATCTCGCCCTGCATCACGTCCGACAGGCCGTGGACGCGGCAGATGCCGTCGGTCACCGACACCACGGTGCCCTGCGTGCGCATCTGCGCGCCGGCATCCATGTTCTGGATGCGGTTCTTGATGAGTTCCGAGATTTCGGACGGATTCAGTTGCATGACTACTCCTTAAGCGTCCTGCTTCTATGCCTGCTTTTTATGCTTTAAGTGCGGTCTCGAGCGCGGCAAGCTGCGCGCGCGCGGAACCGTCGATAACCTTGTCGCCGATCACGATCTTGACGCCGCCGATGAGGGATTTGTCGACACTCACACGGGCCTTCACCTTGCGGCCGGTTTTCTTCTCCAGCCGCGCCACCAGGTCGGCGACCTGGGCCTGGTCCATCTCGAACGCGGAATACACCTCGGCCTCGACCACGCCCTCACGCTCGTTCTTCAGCACTTCGTACTGGGTGCGGATTTCTGCAAGCACATCGAGGCGGCCGTTCTCGGCCAGCACGCGCACGAAGTTCTCGCCTTCGCCGGTGAGCTTGCCCGTCAGGACGGAGATGAACAGGCCGGCGATTTTCGCGGCGGGGAAATTCGGGTCGCCAATTGCCACGCGCACGCGCTCATCGACCGCCACGGCGGACAGGTTGGCGAGCGTCGCCGACCAGTCGGCGAGCTTGCCCTGCGCGTCGGCCAGCCTGAAGGCGGCTTCTGCGTAAGGGCGGGCGATGGTGCTGGGTTCAGCCATCAGAGCTGCTTCTTGATCCCGTCGAGCAACTCAGCGTGCGCCTTGGCATCGACCTCGCGGCGCAGAATCTTCTCCGCGCCGGCGACGGCAAGCGCGGCAACCTGCTCACGCAGCTGCTCGCGCGCGCGCTGGGCTTCCTGCTGGATATCGGCCTTGGCGGCGGCCTTTTCGCGATCGCCCTCCGCCTTGGCCGCGACTTTCGCAGCTTCTACCATCTGCGCATCGCGCTTCTCGGCCTGCGCGATGATCTCGGTGGCGCGCACGCGCGCCTCCTGGATCGCCTGCTCGGCCTGCTTGCTCGACACCTCGAGCGACTTCTTGCCCTGTTCGGCGGCGGCCAGGCCGTCGGCGATCTGCTTCTGGCGCGCTTCGATGGCGCGCAGCAGCGGCGGCCAGACGAATTTGACCGTGAACCAGATGAACGCCGTAAAGACGATCGCCTGCGCAAACAGCGTGAAATTGATGTTCATGCGTCCCCCTGCTGCCCGTTGACGGGAGTTGCCGTCGCCTAGCCGAGCTTGCCGAGGAGCGGGTTGCCCGTGGCGAACCACAGGGCGAGACCCACGCCGATGATGAACGAAGCGTCGATCAGGCCGAGCAGCAGGAACACCTTGGCCTGCAGCGAATCGGTCAGTTCCGGTTGCCGCGCGGCGGCCTCGAGAAAGCGCGAGCACATGATGCCGACGCCGACGCAGGCACCGAGCGCGCCCAGGCCGATCATCAGGCCGATACCGATCGCGGTGGACGACTGGACCATGGCGATGAGTTGCAGTTTTTCCATTTTGACTTCCTCTCTGTGCGAAAAGACGGTGTGATTAGTGGTGTTCGTGCGCCATCGAGAGATAGACGATGGTCAGCATCATGAAAACGTAGGCCTGCAGCGCGACGATCAGGATGTGGAAGATGGCCCAGCCCAGACCGAGCAGGGAACCGAACACGGTCCCGACCAAGCCGGTGGCCGCCCACATCCACAGCAGCAGGAAGATGATTTCGCCTGCGTACATGTTGCCGTACAGCCGCAGCGAATGCGACAGCGGCTTGGAGAGGTACTCGATGGCGTTGAACAGCAGGTTCAGCGGGAACAGCTTGCCGCCGAACGGCGCGCAGAACAGTTCGTGCATCCAGCCGCCCCAGCCTTTGGCCGCGACCGAGAAATAAAGCATCAGGAACCAGACCGTCAGCGCGAGCGCGAAAGTCGTATTCACATCCGCGGTCGGCACGATGCGAAAGCCGTGCTCGGAGATGTGGTGCGTGCCCAGCGCCACGATGTCTACCGGCAGAAAGTCCATCGAATTCATCAGCAGTACCCAGACAAATACCGTGAGGGCGGCCGGCGCGATGAACTTGTTGCGGTCGCCATGCCGGAAGATGCCTTTCGCCTGGTCGTCAACGAAGCCGAACAGCAACTCGATGAAGGCCTGGCGTTTGTTCGGTACCCCCGAGGTCGCGCCGCGCACGATCCACCAGATCAGGCCGAGGCCGACGAAACCGAGCAGGATCGAAACCGCGACGGAGTCCACGTGCACGGTCCAGAAGCCGCCGTCGCCCAGAAACGGGCGTGCGTCATGGGTCAGGTGGTGACCGATGTACTCGGTCGGATTGAGTTCTTTGCCGGCGGCCATCAGGGTCTGGGCTGTTTGTGTTCGCGCACGAAAAACGCCATCGAAAAAATCAGAGCCGTCACCAGGAACGAACCTAGAAATGCGGCCACCACAACCTCCGCGTAGACGAACAGCACGATCCCCAGAAGGCAGGCGATCACGCCGAGCTTGACTCCCTCGGCCTTGAGCGCAGTCACCAGGACTCCCCCTGCAGACTTCTCCTTGCCCGACCCCGCGACCATCGCCGCCATCCAGCCGGCGCTTGCGCTGACCGCGCCGCCCAGAGCGGCAGAGACAGCACCATGCGCACCGGCCAGAACCCCGCCCAGAACCGCGAGGGCGACGGTGGCGATCAACTGCCACCGCAGCACGGTACGAAGCGGCGAAATTATATTTGCTTCACGCACTTCGGGTCAACGTGTTGCGATGCAAAAATCCGCTTTCAGCGCAGCTTCTTCAGCAACCGGTCCAAATGGTCGAGCCCGGAATAGCTGACGACGATCGTGCCGCTGCCCTTGCGTCCCGGCCGGATCTGCACCGTCGTTCCCAGCCGCTGCGAAGTTTCCTCCTCCAGACGCGCTAGATCGCGATCGGTCTTTTGCTTGCGGCGACCGGCCGGCCCGCGGGCCAGGCGTACCGCCAGGGCTTCGCTTTCCCGCGCCGACAAGCCCCGCGCGACGATCCGGTTTGCCGCCTCGATCTGGCGCGCGCCGTCGAGCGCCAGCAGCGCCCGGGCATGCCCCATTTCGAGGGCCCCCTGCATCAACATCGTCTGCACCGGCTTGGCGAGCTTCAACAGCCGCAACAGGTTTGTCGTCGCGCTCCTGGAACGACCAACGGCATCGGCGGCCTGCTCGTGGGTCATGCGGAACTCCTCGATCAGGCGTTGCAGCCCCGCCGCTTCCTCGATCGGATTCAGGTCTTCGCGCTGGATGTTCTCGATCAGCGCCATCGCCAGCGCGGCGTTGTCCTGCACGTCGCGCACCAGCACGGGCACTTCGGTCAAGCCGGCGATCTGCGCCGCCCGCCAGCGGCGCTCGCCCGCGATCAACTCGTACTGATCACGGCCGACGGGGCGCACCAGCAGCGGCTGCATCAGGCCCTGCGCACGGATCGAAGCAGCCAGTTCGTTTAATGCCTTCTCGTCCATGTGGGTCCGCGGCTGGTACTTGCCCGGCCGGATCACGCCCACCGGCAGTGTTGCGGTCGCATCCTTGCGCGCGTTGTCGTCGCTGCCCAGCAACGCATCCAGTCCGCGACCCAGTCCCTTGGGCTTGTTCATGGCGTGCCTTTCAGTATTTCCTCGGTGAGCGCCACATAGGCGAGCGCGCCCTTGGAAGTCTTGTCCCACACGACCGCCGGAGCACCGTAGCTGGGAGCCTCGGCGAGGCGCACGTTGCGCGGTACCAGCGTGCGGTAGACCTTGTCTCCGAAGTGCTGCTCCAGCTGCTGCGAAACCTGGTTTGCAAGCGTGTTGCGCGGATCGAACATGGTGCGCAGGAGACCCGCTATTTCGAGCTTCGGATTGATATTGGAACGCACCCGCTTGATGGTTCCCACCAGATCGGATAGCCCTTCCAGCGCGTAGTACTCGCACTGCATAGGAATCAGCACCTGCTCTGCGGCGGCAAAGGCGTTCACCGTGAGCAGGCTGAGGGAAGGGGGACAATCGATGAGGATGAAGTCGTAGTCGCCGGCAATGCGTTCCAGCGCAGCTCGCAGGCGTCCTTCGCGGTTAGGCAGGTCCACGAGCTCGATTTCGGCGCCGGCGAGTTCGCGGTTGGCGGGAATCAGGTCGTAGCCACTGTCGACGCGCACGCGAATGTTCGCGGCATCGCCAAGTCCGAGCAGCACGTGATAGATGGTGCGATCGACTTTGCTCTTGTTGACGCCGCTACCCATGGTCGCGTTGCCCTGCGGATCGAGATCTACGAGCAATACCCGTTTGCCGGATAGCGCCAGGCCGGCGGCAAGGTTGACGCTGGTGGTGGTCTTGCCCACGCCGCCCTTCTGGTTCGCGACTGCGAGGATGCGCGTCATGGCTTCAATTTCCGGGCCGGCAAAGAACAAGATGCCGCTCGGCGTCGAGCAGAGGCACCTGGAGGCGCCTTATCTCGCGGCAATTGCAGTCAGCCGGCACCTGAGCCAGCTCGTCGTGCGGGTACACGCCTTTCATTGCGGCAAGCACACCCGAAGGCGCTACCAGGTGACGACAACTGGAAAGAAAATCCACCAGGCTGGCGAAGCCGCGGGATATCACGACCGCGAATCCCTCGGCAGGACGCCAGTCCTCCACGCGACCAACGTGCACTGTTGCGTTACTCAGGCCGAGTTCGATCACCGCCTGGCGCAGGAAAGCGCCTTTCTTTTCGTTCGCGTCGTTCAAGGTGACACGCCGCGCCGGTTCGGCGATGGCAATCGGAATCCCGGGCAAGCCTCCGCCAGAGCCGACATCAGCCAGCGCTCCCGTGCATGCGGACAAGTCGCGGACCACCGCGAGCGAGTCCAGCAAGTGATGGCTTACCCCCTGCATGGGGTCACGGATCGCGGTGAGGTTGTACGTCTTGTTCCACTTCGCGAGCAGTCCGAGATAGGCCATCAGCTTTGCGGAAGCGCCGGACGGCAGCGTCAACGCGAGTTCCCCAAGCCCGCGCTCGAGCGCGGCCTGCGGGGTCATGCGGACTTCTTGTGTCGTGGATCCTGCTTCGGAGACGCGCCCTTGAGGCGCTTCAGGTGCACCAGCAGCAGCGAGATCGCCGCCGGGGTAACCCCTGAAATTCGCGCGGCCTGCCCAATGGTTTCCGGCCGATGGCGCGAGAGTGTTTGCCGAACTTCAATCGACAGACTACAGACGTCGGCATAGTCCAGAGCCGCAGGCAGGACCAGAGTTTCCTGGCCTTCGCGACGCTGGACGTCCTCCTGCTGGCGTGCAATGTACCCCTGGTACTTGGCTTGGATTTCCACTTGCTCTGCGACAGCCGAATCCTCTAGTACAGCACCTGAGGCTGGAATTAGGGTAAGCGAGCGATAGCTAACATTTGGCCGACGCAGGAGCTCATGCAGCGTGTACTCGCGCTCGATGGGTTGGCCCAGAATTGGTATCGCTGCCTCCGGCGGCAACGACCTGGGATTGACCCAGGTGGTTCTCAACCGCTCTGTTTCCCGTGCCACGGCGTCGCGCTTGCGGCTGAACGCTTCCCAGCGAACGTCATCGACCAGGCCAAGCTTGCGGCCAGTGTCGGTTAGCCGGAGATCCGCATTGTCCTCGCGCAGCATCAGGCGGTACTCGGCCCGGCTGGTGAACATCCGATAGGGCTCGCTTACGCCGCGCGTGACGAGGTCATCCACCAGTACGCCAAGGTAGGCCTCATCCCGTCGCGGGCACCAGCTCTCCTTGCCCTGGGACTGCAGGCCCGCGTTCAAACCAGCGAGCAGGCCCTGTGCAGCAGCCTCCTCATAGCCGGTGGTGCCGTTGATCTGGCCGGCGAAAAATAGCCCGGCGATGGTCTTCGTCTCCAGCGACATCCGCAGGTTGCGCGGATCGAAGTAGTCGTACTCGATGGCGTAGCCTGGACGCAGCAGGTGGGCGTTTTCCAGGCCGCGGATGGAACGGACCAGCGACAGCTGAATGTCGAAAGGCAGGCTGGTGGATATCCCGTTCGGATAGATCTCGCTGGTCGTCAGTCCCTCGGGCTCAAGGAAGATCTGGTGCCCGGTCTTGCCAGCGAATCGATGGACCTTGTCCTCGATGGACGGACAGTAGCGCGGCCCGACTCCCTGAATGACGCCCGTGAACATCGGCGAGCGGTCCAGGCCGCCACGAATGATCTCGTGCGTACGCTCGTTGGTATGCGTGACCCAGCACGGCAACTGCCGGGGATGCATGTCGCGCCGGCCGAGGAATGAGAAAACCGGCTCGGGCACGTCGCCCGGTTGCGTTTCCATCACGGAAAAATCGATCGTATTGCCGTCCAGCCGTGGCGGCGTGCCTGTCTTCAGGCGCCCGACCGGCAATTTCATCTCGCGCAGGCGCGCCGCGAGCGTGACGGATGCCGGATCCCCTGCGCGCCCGGCTTGATAGTGCTGCAGGCCGACGTGAACCAGACCGGAGAGAAATGTTCCGGCGGTGAGCACGACGGTGCGGCCTCGAAAGCGAAGCCCGATCTGAGTCACGACGCCGGCCACGCGATCACCCTCGAGAAGGATGTCGTCCACAGCCTGCTGGAACAGCGTCAGGTTCGGCTGGCGCTCGAGGCGGCTGCGGATAGCCTGCTTGTAGAGCAAGCGATCGGCCTGCGCCCGCGTTGCCCGGACCGCGGGCCCCTTGGAAGAGTTCAGAGTCCGGAACTGGATCCCGGCCTCGTCGGTCGCAAGCGCCATCGCGCCGCCCAGGGCGTCCACCTCCTTCACCAGGTGGCCTTTGCCGATCCCGCCGATCGATGGATTGCACGACATCTGGCCGAGGGTCTCGATGCTGTGCGTCAGCAGCAGCGTCGTGCAACCCATGCGTGCCGCAGCGAGCGCAGCCTCGGTACCGGCATGGCCGCCGCCGATCACGATGACGTCGAATTCAGTGGGGAATTGCATGGGTTGGGGGTATGGCGCGCGGAATGATACGTCAATGTTCCACGTGAAACTAGGCCGCTGAACCCACGATCGATGTTTCACGTGGAACCACTTGAAGTTAGCCTCATGCTGCGACGCAACATTCAATGCCCGTGTGAGACAATCCGGCCCCTTCCAGATGGCTTTCCCGTGATTTCACTCGCCCGCTACTCCGCCGTACTGGGACAGCCCGGACTGCGCTCTGCAATTGCCGCATCCGTGCTCGGCCGTCTGCCGATCGGCATCACGGGCCTGGCGATTCTGATGCTGGCGCAGGACACCACGGGTTCGTTCGGTGCGGGCGGAGCAGTCGCGGCCTGCTACGTGGCAGGCCTCGCCCTCGTGGCCCCGCTTTTGGGCAGGCTGATTGATCGCTACGGCCCCAGACCGACCTTGCTGTGCTGCGCATTTGCTTTCCCGTCATCCCTGGCGGCGCTGGTCGCGGCCTTGTCGGCTCCCGCCCCGATGTGGCTCGCATTCGGGCTCGCGGGAGTAGCGGGCGCCAGCTTTCCACCGATCACGGTGTGCATGCGGACATTTTTCAAGCAACGGCTGCAGGAGCAGACGCTGCTCGCCACAGCCTATTCTCTGGAGTCGGTCCTGATTGAACTCATTTTCATTCTCGGCCCGGTTCTGGTGGCAATTTTCGTGGCGCTCGCCTCTCCCGCAGCCGCGGTGTTGTTCGCCGCGGCCTGCGGCTGCGCGGGCACGCTGCTCTTCCAGCGCTCGCAAGCGCTCAGCGAATGGCGCATCGAAGTGCGCGGCAGCGCGAGCCTTTTCGGTCCCCTTGCCGAACCGGGATTCGTGCCGCTGCTCGTGGTCATCGTCTGCTATGCATCGGCATTCGGCCTGGTGGAGATCGGCACCGCGGCCTATGCCACGGAGGTGGGCGGCCCGGCCTTGGCCGGGATCCTGCTTGGCATCATGAGCGTGGGCAGCGCGGCTGGTGGCCTGGTCTACGGCAGCCGCAGCTGGCGCCTGCCGCTCGCAAAGCAGTTTTCGCTGATGCTGGGACTGATGGGATTGGGCGTGGCGCCTCTCGCCCTGTTGCACGCCTCTTGGGCATTCGGGCTGTGGTGCCTGGCGGCGGGTATCGCGATGGCGCCCGCGCTGATCATGCAATCGATGCTGGTGGCGGGAAACTCAAGGCCCGAGCATTCGACAGAGGCCTTCACCTGGTCGACGACCGGATTGCTGGCCGGCGTCGGCCTCGGTCTGACGCTCGGCGGCGGATTGCTCGAGCACACGAAATCATCGGCGGTATTCGCCGCCGCTGCGCTGCTGTCGCTGGCCGCTGGGCTGCTGGCCCTGCTGCTGGTAAGAACCAGGTAGAGCGCTTAAACCGACTACGCCGCGAGCTTCTGATGCAGGCTGCTGCGGCGCGTTTCTAGCGCCTGCGGCAGATGGCCCGCAAGCTTGGCGAACAGCTCGTCGTGCGATTTCAGCTCTTCGCCCCATGCTTTCTCGTCCACCCGAGCGATTTCTTCATAGCGGGAGCGATCGAACGTTTCCATCCCGGCCCAGCTCAGGTCCTCGAACCGGGGAATCACGCCCAGCGGCGTTTCGGCTCCCTGCGCGCGACCGGCGCAGCGATCGACGATCCATTTCAGCACGCGCATGTTCTCGGCGAATCCTGGCCAGGCGAACTTGCCGTTCGAATCCTTCCTGAACCAGTTCACGCGAAATATCCTCGGCGGACGCGCCACGGCCTTGCCAACCTTGAGCCAGTGTGAAAAGTAGTCGCCCATGTGATAGCCGCAGAACGCGAGCATCGCCATCGGATCGCGCCGCACCACGCCGACCTTGCCGGTGATGGCGGCCGTGGTCTCGGAGCCCAGCGTGGCACCCATGTAGACGCCGTCCTCCCAGCTCGGTGCTTCGACCACCAATGGCACGGTCGAAGAGCGTCGGCCACCGAATATGAACGCCGAGATCGGCACACCCGCCGGATCCTCCCAGCGGGCATCCATCGAGGGACATTGTGAAGCCGCCACCGTGAACCGCGCATTCGGATGCGCCGCCACGCGGCCGCAACCCGGAACCCATTCCTTGCCCTGCCAGTCGGTAAGCCGCGCCGGCGGCTCCTTGGTCATGTCCTCCCACCACACGTCGCCGTCCGGGGTCATGGCGACATTGGTGAAAATGACGTTCCTGCGCAGCGTCTTCATCGCATTCGGATTGGTCGCTTCCGAGGTCCCCGGAGCCACGCCGAACAACCCCGCCTCCGGATTGATCGCATAAAAGCGACCGTCGGCGCCCGGTTTGATCCAGGCAATGTCCTCGCCGATCGTAGTCACTTTCCAGCCGGCGAATGCCGCGGGCGGGATCAGCATCGCGAAATTCGTCTTGCCGCAGGCGCTCGGAAACGCCGCCGATACGTAGTGCTTCTCGCCATCGGGGGACTCGACACCCAGGATCAGCATGTGCTCGGCGAGCCAGCCTTCGTCGCGCGCCATCACCGAAGCGATGCGCAGCGCCAGGCATTTCTTGCCGAGCAGGGCATTGCCGCCGTAACCGGAACCGAACGACCAGATCTCGCGCGTTTCGGGAAACTGGACGATCCATTTCTCTTTCTCATTGCAGGGCCAGGCGACGTCCTTCGCCCCGGGAGAAAGCGGCGCGCCGACCGAATGCACGCAAGGAACGAACGCGCCGTCTTCGCCGAGGTGGTCCACGACCGCCCGGCCCATGCGCGTCATCAATTTCATGTTTACCGCGACGTACGCGGAATCGGACAGTTCGACGCCGATCTGCGCAATGTGGGATCCGATCGGCCCCATTGAAAAAGGCACGACGTAAAGCGTGCGGCCCCGCATGCAACCATCGAACAGGCGCCCGAGCGTCGCGCGCATCTCCACCGGCTCGATCCAGTTATTGGTCGGTCCCGCATCATCCTTGCGGTTGGAACAGATGAAGGTACGGTCTTCCATGCGCGCCACGTCCGTCGGATTGGAGCGCGCGAGATAGCTTCCGGGACGCAGCTTCTCGTTCAGTCTGACGAAGGTGCCGCCGGCGACAAGTTCGGCGCACAAACGGTCGTATTCGGCCTGCGAGCCATCGCACCAGACCACGCGCTCAGGTTTCGTCAGCCGTGCCATCTCGGCAACCCAGTCGCGCAACTTCTCGTGGCGCACCCAGTCGGGCGCCTGCAAAGATTCGGGTTTGGGGGTGTGGCGTTCGTTCATCAAGCAAAGCTCCTGGAAAACAAAACGGCCCTGGGCAGCGCCCGGGCCGACGGCAATCCTCTCGGCCTCCATTTTACAATGCGGAAAACACCTCTGGCGGGTGCAGAATATTTCCCTTTATTACCAGTGTGATAGTCCTCGCCCGGCAAAGCCGTCCGAGTCTCATTTGCCGATGCAGAAGCGCGCGAAAATCTCCCCCAGCAGGTCGTCGGCACTGAGGCGCCCGGTTATCGCACCCAGAGCCTCCTGAGCGAGGCGCAGTTCCTCCGCGAAGAACTCCCAGTGCGCTTCCTGTTCGCCTGCAGCCGCCAGGTGCGCGCTCGCCAGCTCGAGCGCCCGCAAGTGGCGTTCGCGCGCTAGATACACGGATTCGCCGCGCGAACTCCAGCCCGCGGCTTCGAGTAGCGCGGCCCGGAGCGAATCGAGCCCCGCACCGGTCTTCGCCGACAGATGGATCGCCTCGCCCTGCTTTCCCGCAGTCGCTCCAGAAACAAGGTCGATCTTGTTGATGACCGTGATGCGCCGTCCGGCGGCCGGCAACGGCTCCGCGGGCGGCGCCGGATCGACCGCGTCAAGCACCACCAGCACGACGTCAGCACGCGCTATTTCGCTGCGCGCGCGCTCCATGCCGAGCTTCTCGACTTCATCGCGCGACGCATGCAGTCCGGCCGTATCCACAACCACGACAGGCACGCCCTCGATCTGGATCGATTCGCGCAATGCGTCCCGGGTCGTTCCCGGCACCGCCGTGACAATCGCGCGCTCTTCTCCCGCGAGCCGGTTCAGCAGGCTCGATTTGCCCACATTGGGCCGTCCCGCGAGTACCACGTGAATACCGCCGCGCAACAGGCTGCCTTGCCGGCTTTTTGCGAGCACATCGCCCAGGGCGGCCCGCACTCTCGCCAGCCGTGCCGCTGCGTCCTTTCGATGCAGGCTGTCGACTTCCTCCTCCGGGAAATCGAGGAGTGCCTCGGTGAGCGCGCGCAACTCCGTGAGCTGCGCGACCAGTGCCCGGACCGCCGACGAAAACTCCCCGCCAAGCGAGCGCAGCGCGGAGCGCGCCGCTTCTTGGCTTGCAGCGTCGATGAGATCGGCGACCGCCTCCGCCTGCGCGAGATCCATCTTGCCGTTGAGGAAAGCGCGCCGGGTGAACTCGCCTGGTTCGGCAAGGCGGGCGCCGGCGTCCAGCACCGAGCGCAGCACCGTGTGCGTCACGACCGGCCCGCCATGTCCCTGCAATTCCAGGACGGGCTCGCCGGTGTAGGAGTGCGGCGCTTCGAAGTACAGGGCAATTCCCTGATCCAGCGCCTCGCCCTGCGCGTCCCGAATGTCGCACAGCGTCGCGAACCTGGGCTCGGGCACGCGTCCAATCAGGGCGCGTGCAACTTGCGGTACCGCTGGACCGGAAACGCGCACGATCCCGATGCCGCCCCGGCCGATCGGGGTCGCAACGGCAGCGATGGTGTCGGGAGTTAGGTCACCGCTTGGCATGGGCAGGTTTGTCGCGGTCGAACATGCGCTGGATCTGCCATTGCTGAAGGATGGAAAGGACGTTGTTGACCAGCCAGTACAGCACCAGTCCGGCCGGGAAGAAGAAAAAGAAGATGCTGAAGACGAACGGCATGAACTGCATCACCTTCGCCTGCACCGGATCCGGCGGCACCGGGTTGAGGCGCGTCTGGATGACCATCGTCACGGTCATCAGGACAGGCAGGACATAGTAGGGATCCAGCGCCGAGAGATCCTGAATCCAGAGCCAGAACGGCGCATGGCGCAGCTCGATCGCCGCGAGCAGCACCCAGTAAAGCGCGATGAACACCGGAATCTGCACCAGGATCGGAAAACAGCCGCCCAGCGGATTGATCTTCTCGGTCTTGTACAGTTCCATCATCGCCTGGTTCATCCTGGCGCGGTCGTTCTCGTACATTTCCCGGATCTTGGTCATGCGCGGGGTGACCAGCTTCATCTTGGCCATCGACTTGTAGCTCGCGGCGGAGAGCGGAAAGAATACGAACTTGATCGTCACCGTCAGCAGGATGATTGCGACGCCCCAGTTGCCGCTCAGGCCATGAAACTTCTCCAGCAGCCAGAACAGCGGCCACGCAATGATGGTTAGCCAGCCGTAGTCCACCACCAGATCGAATCCCGGCGCCACGGTGGCCAGCCGGTGCTGTTCCTGCGGCCCGGCATACAGCTGTACTTTCACTGCCGCGCTGGCGCCGGGCTCGATCGTCCCGACGGGCAGCCGTACATATCCCGCATACAACCCGTCGTCGCGCTTCAGCACCTCGTAGCTGCGCGCCGCATTGGCGGGCGGGATCCAGCCCGCCACGAAATAGTGCTGCACGAACGCCAGCCAACCTTCGTTTGCCTGCTTGGCATAATCGGCCTTGCCTTTTTCCACGTCGGCCAACTCGACTTTCTGGAACTTTTTCTCGTCGGTATAGACCGCGAAACCCGTGAAACTTTGCGCACCAAAAGTCGCGGCTACCGCGTTGGCGTCCCCCGACGGCTTGCCATCGTGGGTCAGCTGGAAATAGGTCGCAGGAGCCACGGCTGCGGCGCCGCCGTTCTTGATCTCGAGCGCCACATCGATCACATAGCTGTTGCGCGCAAAGCGATAGATCTTGGTCGCGACAAGCCCGTCCGCCCCCTGCCCGATGAAACGGACTTCTAGCGTTTCCTGCCCGTCGGCCAGCACCAGATTCCCGCTCTGCGCCTTCCACAACGTGCGGTGATTGGGGCCGCTGTCGCCGGTCAGGCCGCTTTGCGCCTGATAGCGGTGCTCGGCTCCGAGCAGGACCAGGTTCTTGGCCGAATCCTTGGCTTCCTTGTGCTTGAGGAACTCCACCTGCTTGAGGGTGGCGCCGAGGGTGTCTATCTCGGCAACGACCAGGTCGGTACGAACCACGACGATCTCGCCCTTCGCCGCCGGTGCCACAGCACCCGGTACGCTGCCGGTCGGCGCCGCCACGGCAGCGGGGGCCGCGCCAGGCGTTGCCGGTTTGGCCGGCGACGCCGGCACCGTGGTTGCCGACGATGCCTGGGCCTGGGGCGTCGGTTTGGGGCGCTGTTCCTTTTCCCACGCATCCCACAACATCAGAATGGAGAAGCCGAACACGAAAAACAGGATAAGACGTTGTGTATCCATCATTGCTGCCCTTGCATCGGCGCATGCGC
>JANNXB010000522.1:0-9750 GCA_031409355.1 Betaproteobacteria bacterium
TTCATCGGCTTCTTCATGCGCTGGCTCGGCAAGTACGAGTGGTGGAAGCTTGCCGCGGTGAGCATCGGCAACAGCGTGTTTTTCTTCATCATCTTCGAAGTGTGGTTCAAGATCCCGCTGCCCAAGGGGCCCCTTGAAGCCCTGTTGCGATTGAACTGAGATGGAAGAAATCCAGTCGCTGATGCACGGCTTCGCGATCGCCCTGTCGCTGAAGAACATCGCGCTGATGTTCGCCGGCGTGATCCTGGGCGTGATCATCGGCGTGCTGCCCGGCCTCGGTGGCGCCAACGGCGTCGCGATCCTCCTGCCGCTCACCTTCGGCATGTCGCAAGTGCCCGGAGGCACCACCTCGGCGATCATCCTGCTGTCGTGCATCTACTGGGGCGCCCTGTTTGGCGGCGCCATCACGTCGATCCTGTTCAACATCCCCGGCGAACCCTGGTCGGTGGCGACCACTTTCGACGGCTATCCGCTGGCGCAGAAGGGCAAGGCGGGCACGGCCCTGGCGGCGGCATTCACTTCGTCGTTCGTGGGGGCGCTGGTGGCGGTGATCATGATCACCTTCCTCTCCCCGATCGTGGCGAAATTCGCGCTCGCCTTCGGCCCGCCCGAATTCTTCGCCGTCTACCTGCTCACCTTCTGCGCCTTCATCGGCATGTCGAAGGAGCCGCCGTTCAAGACGCTCGCCACGATGATGCTCGGCTTCGCGCTGGCGGCGGTCGGCACCGACCCGGTTACCGGCGCCCTGCGCCTGACCTTCGGCTCGACGCACCTGCTCACCGGATTCGATTTCCTCATCGCGGTGATCGGCCTGTTCGGCATCGGCGAGATATTGCTGACCCTCGAGGAGGGCCTCGCGTTCAAGGGCGCCAGCGCCAAGCTGAACATGAAGGTGGTGCTGGAGACCTGGAAGGAGCTGCCGAAGTACTGGCTGACGTCGATCCGCTCATCGGCGGTCGGCTGCTTCATGGGCATCGTTCCGGGCGGCGCGACGCCTGCGTCGTTCATGAGCTACGGCGTGGCGCGCCGCTTCTCGAAGGACGGCGACAAGTTCGGCACCGGCATGGTCGAGGGCGTGGTCGCGCCGGAGACTGCGGCGCACGCCGCGGGCACCTCCGCGCTGCTGCCCATGCTCACGCTCGGCGTTCCGGGTTCCCCGACCGCCGCGGTGCTGCTCGGCGGCCTGCTGATCTGGGGCCTGCAGCCCGGCCCGCTGCTGTTCGTCGAGCAGAAGGATTTCGTCTGGGGCCTGATCGCGAGCATGTACCTCGGAAATATCG
Organism: Betaproteobacteria bacterium; assembly: GCA_031409355.1. Lineage (GTDB taxonomy): Bacteria > Pseudomonadota > Gammaproteobacteria > Burkholderiales > SG8-39 > RBG-16-66-20. The sequence goes on from JANNXB010000522.1 coordinate 1,281, forward strand.
TGGGACTGATCGTGGTGCTCACCTGCGTGCCGCTGTTCGCCGCCATCCTGCGGGTGCCGTTCTCCGTGATCGCGCCGATCATCATCGTGATCTGCGCGATCGGCGCCTATACCGTGCACAACTCGATGTTCGATGTCTGGATGATGGTGGTGTTCGGCGTCATGGGCTACGTCTTCAAGAAACTGCAGTACCCGCTCGCGCCGCTGGTGCTCGCCATCGTCCTCGGCGACCGCGCGGAGGCATCGTTCCGCCAGGCGATGCTGATGTCGCAGGGCGAGATGTCGGTGTTCTTCTCCAATATGCTGGTGGGCTCGCTGACCACCTTTGCGCTGTTCCTGCTCGCCTGGCCGTTGATTTCCCTGGCCTTGGGGCGGCTGCGCCGCGGCTAGGCCCCGCCCAGCTTCTGCTTCAGGCGCGACAGGGTCTCGGGCGTCAGGTTGAGGTAGGCGGCAAGCTCTTTTTTCGGGATCCGGCCGGCGAGTTCCGGATGCTTGCGGTGGAAGCGCGACAGCCGCCCCGGCGCGTCCAGCAGGTGGAGCGTGATCGTGTGCGCCATCACTTCCGACATCAGCTTCATGACCTCGTATTCGAAGCGCGACATGACGCCGGGGTTCTTTTCGAGGAATTCGACCCACAGCGGCATCGGCAGCTCCGCAGTGCGCGCGCCAGTGACGGCGACGATCGAGTAGGGGATCGGCGTGCGCAGTCGCCAGGCCGCGAATGAGGTGTCCATCTCGTTCTCGGCGGCGAAGCGCAGGATCATCTCGTGGCCTTCGGGATTGGACACCACGCGCTTGACCATGCCCTCCAGCACGAAGAACTGCAGCATCTCTTCGTCGCCCTGGCGCGCCAGCCGGTCGCCCTTGCGGTATTCCCCGACCGTCAGGAGGGGTTCGAGCGCCTCCCACTGCTCCGGGCGCATGGCCTTCAGGAGCAGGTTTTCGCGCAATTGCATGCGCAAGGTGTTGCGTTGCGGGTGGTTGGCGATGGTCGTCATGGGTAACCCTTGATTAGACTGAAAAAGCTTGACCTCAGTCAAGGTTGGCGTGGGGCCCGGATCACTATCATTTTCGCCTCTTTCCCGGAGAGTCCTCATGGGCACCGTCGAACCTCAAGTCGCCACTTCCAAAACGACCACCGATGCGCCAACCGCGATGATCGACGGTTTTCAGCTCGTCATCGATGCGCTAAAGCTGAATGAGCTCGACACGATCTACGGCTTGCCGGGCATTCCGATCACCGACCTCACCCGCAGGGCGCAGGCTGCTGGCCTGCGCGTGCTTTCGTTCCGCCACGAACAGAACGCCGGCTACGCAGCGTCGATCGCGGGATTTCTCACGCAGAAGCCGGGCATCTGCCTGACGGTGTCCGCGCCGGGCTTTCTGAACGGGCTGAACGCGCTCGCCCATGCGACGGTCAACTGCTTCCCGATGATCCTCATCAGCGGCTCGAGCGAGCGCGAGGTCGTCGACCTGCAGCAGGGCGACTACGAGGAGATGGACCAGCTCGCGATCGCCAAGCCGGTCGCCAAGGCCGCCTTCCGCGTGCTGCACGCCGAGGACATCGGCGTGGGCATCGCACGCGCCATCCGCGCCGCCGTGTCGGGCCGCCCGGGCGGCGTTTACCTCGACCTGCCCGCCAAGCTTTTCGCGCAATCCATAGATTCTTCTCTTGGAAAAAATTCCCTTATCAAGGTCGTCGACGCGGCACCGAAGCAGATTCCCGCCCCCGAAGCGGTGAAGCGCGCGCTCGACCTGCTCCAGAAAGCCCGCAAGCCGCTCATCATCCTCGGCAAGGGCGCGGCGTACGCGCAGGCCGATGCGGACATCAAGGCCCTGGTCGAGAAGACCGGCATTCCGTATCTCCCGATGTCGATGGCCAAGGGCCTGCTGCCCGACACGCACGAGCAGTGCGCGTCCGCGGCGCGCTCCTTCGTCCTGCCTGGCGCCGACGTGGTGATGCTGATCGGCGCGCGCCTAAACTGGTTGTTATCCCATGGCAAGGGCAAGACCTGGGGCGGCAAGGGCCACAAGGACTGGGGCGGCCAGAAGTTCATCCAGGTCGACATCTCGCCCCAGGAAGCCGACAGCAACGTGCGCATCGACGCGCCCGTGGTTGGTGATATTGGCTCTTGTGTTTCCGCCTTTCTGGGGGGGATTGGTGGTTTTTCAAAACCCCCTTCTGAATGGCTGAACGCGATCAACGAAAAGAAAACCACCAACGTCGCGAAGATGGGCGAAACGCTGGCAAAGAACCCCTCGCCGATGAACTTCCACAGCGCGCTGAATGTCGTGCGCGACATCGTCAAGGCGAACCCGGACGCGATGCTCGTCAACGAGGGCGCCAACGCCCTCGACTTCACGCGCAGCATCGTGGACATGTACAAGCCGAGGAAGCGCATCGATGTCGGCACCTGGGGCATCATGGGCGTCGGCATGGGCTACTGCATCGCCGCCGCCGTGGAGACCAAGCAGCAGGTGATCGCGATCGAGGGCGACAGCGCCTTCGGCTTCTCCGGCATGGAAGTGGAGACCATCTGCCGCTACAACCTGCCGGTGTGCATCGTGATCATGAACAACAACGGCGTCTACAAGGGCACCGACGTCGATCCGAATGGCCGCGATCCCGCGCCGACGGTATTCGTCAAGGGCGCGCGCTACGACAAGCTGATGGAGGCCTTCGGCGGGGTCGGCGTGCACGCCACCACGCCGGCCGAGCTGCGCAAGGCCATGGAAGAGGCCGTGCGATCGAAGAAGCCCACCCTCATCAATGCCGTGATCGACGAGACCGCCGGCACCGAGAGCGGCCGCATCACCAGTCTCAACCCAACCGCGAAGAAGAAATAGTCATGGAAGCACTCAAGGGCGTCCGAATTCTCGACATGACCCACGTGCAGGCGGGCCCGACCTGCTCGCAGCTGCTCGCCTGGATGGGCGCGGACGTGATCAAGTTCGAGAACCCGGTGGGCGACGCGACGCGCGGCCAGCTGCGCGACGTGCCGAAGGCAGACAGCCTCTATTTCACGATGCTCAACTGCAACAAGCGCTCGATCACCGTGAACATGAAGAGCACCGAAGGCAAGCAGGTGTTCGTGGAACTCCTGAAGAAGTGCGACATCATCATGGAGAACTTCGGCCCCGGCGTGCTCGACCGTTTCGGCTTCACCTGGGAGAAGATCCACGAACTCAATCCGAAGATCGTGATGGGCTCGATCAAGGGTTTCGGCTCTTCCGGCCCCTATGCCGAGTTCAAGGCCTACGAGAACGTCGCGCAGGCCATGGGCGGCGCGATGAGCACCACGGGCGTGCCCGACGGTCCGCCGTTCGTAACGGGAGCGCAGATCGGCGATTCAGGCACCGGCCTGCACCTCGCCATCGGCCTGCTCGCGGCGCTGCGCCAGGCAGAGAAGACCGGGCAGGGGCAATACGTCGAGGTGGCGATGATGGACGGCGTGATGAACCTGTGCCGCGTCAAATTCCGCGACCACCAGCGCCTCAACCACGGCGGGATGCCGGAATACTCGGTGCCGACGTACCAGAACATGGGCGATGTGCCGCGCGCAGGCAACGATTCCGGCGGCGGCCAGCTCGGCAACGCCATCCACTGCAAGCCGCACGGGCCCAATGACTGGCTTTACGTCGTGGTGCAGGAGGCGGTTTGGGAGGACTTGGCAAAGCGCATCGGCCCTGATGTCGGCATGCCCGACATGGCAAGCAACCCGCAACTCGCCACCATCGCCGAGCGGCGCAAGAACCAGAACCTGATGTGGACGCTGATCAACAAGTTCGCCGAGAAATACACCAAGCGCGAGCTGATGGCGATCCTGAATCCGCTGGACGTGCCCTGCGGCCCGATCATGAGCACCACCGACCTGGCCACCGACGAGCACGTGCGCGGCCGCGACATGTGGGTCGAGCTCGACCACCCGCAGCGCGGCAAGTGGTGGAACGTCGGCATGCCGATCAAGCTCTCGGCTTCGCCTGCGCTCATCAAGCGCTCTCCCACGCTCGGCGAGCATACGGACGAGGTCCTGCAGGAAGTGCTGGGCTATCAGAAGGACAGGATTTCCACCCTGAAAGCCGCGGGCGCGTTCAGCCTGCCGCCGAAGAAGGCCGCCTGATGAAACTCGCCATCGTCGGACAGCAGGATTTCGGCAAGGCGGTACTGGAGGCCTTCCTCGCGCGCGGCGATACCGTAGCGGGCGTGTTCTGCGCGCCGGAGAAGCCCGGCGCGAGGCCGGACGTACTCAAGGTTACGGCGCAGGAGAAAGGCGTGCAGGTATTCCAGTACGCCGGCCTTAAGAGCCCGGAGGCGAAGGACGCGCTCAAGAAGCTCGACGTCGAGATCGGCATCATGGCGTTCGTGCTGCAGTTCGCGCCGCAGGATTTCGTGTCGATACCCAGGCACGGCACGATCCAGTACCACCCGTCGCTGCTGCCGAAATACCGCGGCCCCAGCTCGATCAACTGGCCGATTTCGCGCGGCGAGACGAAGACCGGCCTGACCATCTTTCGCCCGACCGATGGCCTCGACGAAGGTCCCGTGATCCTGCAGAAGGAAACCACGATCAGCCCTGACGACACGCTCGGCACTGTCTACTTCGACCGGCTGTTCCCGATGGGCGTGCAGGCCATGCTGGAAGCTGCAGATTTAGTTGTTTCTAATAAATATAAAGAAATTGTCCAGGACGAGTCTCAGGCGACCTACGAAGGCTGGTTCCGCGACGGCGAGGCGCGCATCAACTGGGCGAACCACGTCGATGTGGTGCACAACCTGATCCGGGGCTGCAATCCCGCTCCGGGCGCCTGGACCACCCTGAACGGGGTGAAACTGCAGATATTCGACTGCAAGAAGCTGCCCGTGCGGACCTTTGGGGCGGTCAAGGGGAAGATCGGCGAGGTGGTGGAGTGCACCCCCATGAGCTTCCAGGTGACAGCCCAGGGAGGACGCATCGAAGTGCTGCGCGCCAAGCTGGGGGACGGCAAAAAAGTCGTCTCGGCCGACCTCCTGAGCGCCGGAAGCATCAAACCCGGTCTGCTGCTGGGCTCCTAAGCCCCTGAATTGCCCCCGTTGTCCGGCCCTTTGGCGGGAGGGGCCGGCGCGCCCAAATATTTGACGTAGCTGACATTTAGCTGCAAAAATGCGGGGTAGGGAGTTGTTTTCCATGGGAGAAGCGAGGCCGGGGGGGTGGGCCTGCGTCTCCTGCCTGAAAAACATAAGAATACGGAGAGTTCGGACAGCCGAATGAGGAAGTTCGATTTCTGGAAAACCGACTGGTTCCTCGGGGTGATGGTCGTGATCGTGGTCGCCCTGTTCAACAGGTTCAGCGACCTGGTTCCGAGCCTCGAGCGCAAGGCCTATGACCTCGGGGTCAACGCCACCACGCGCACGCCGTCGGACAAGGTCGCGGTCATCGCGATCGACGAGGCGAGCATCCGCAGCATCGGGCGCTGGCCCTGGCCGCGCGATGTGCAGGCGAAGATGACGGACCTGCTGGTGCAGGCCAAGGTGAAGGTCATCGGCAGCACCATCCTTCTGTCCGAGCCCCAGGTCGACCCCGGGTACCAGTACGTCGTGCAGCTGCAGGAGCTCGTCACCAAGGGGACCGAGGCTGGCACGCCGGCCGCGGAGGCGCTTGCGCCCATCGCGGAGAAGCTGAAGGACGCCGAGCTGGCGCTGAACACCGATCGCAGGCTGTCGGAGAGCTACGCCAAGGCCGGCAATGTCCTCGTGCCTCTGGATTTCGTGATCGGCAGGCCGCTGGGCAGGCCGGACAAGCCGCTGCCGGACTACGTGCAGAAGTACGTCCTTGCCGCCCCGGCCGACGGCGACCGGCCGCTGCCGGCCATGGAAATCCGCTATCCGATTGAATCGGTGGCCAAGGCTGCGGCCGGCCTGGGCAGCCTGACGCAGTTCAAGGACGTCGACGGGTCGATCCGCGCCGAGCCGCTGGCGATCGACTATTTTGGCCAGTTGTTCCCGTCGCTGTCGATGATGCTGGTGGCGAAATTCCTCAACCTGGGGCCGGCGGACATCAAGGTCGCGCCGGGGCAGGGGGTGACGCTGCAAAAGCTGCGCATCGGCACCGACCCGGAACTGCGCATGTACACCTATTTCTACAAGGACCGGGACGGCAAGCCCGTGTTCCCCGTCGATTCCTTCTACGATGTCCTGTCGGGCAAGATCAAGGCGGACAACTACCGCGACAAGATTGTCCTGATCGGTGCCACCGCGGTCGGCCTGGGCGACAACCCCTCTACGCCGATCGCTCCGGCGATGGCCCCCGTGCTGCTGCTTGCGCACACGGTGTCGTCGATCCTGCAGGAGCATTTCTTCATTTCGCCGGCCTGGATGTACGGCGCCGAATTGCTGGCATTCGCGCTGGTGGCGGCTTACCTGATCGCCGTGTTGCCGCGCCTCAATGCGGGCACCGCGCTGGCAATCTCGGGCGGCGCGTTCATCGCTTTCATGACGCTGCATTTCGCCCTCATGATGTCGGCGGGAATGTGGATGCAGCTCATGCTGCCCGCAACCCTGCTGCTGCTCGGCCACGCCGCGCTAGTGTCCAAGCGCTTCATCGTGACCGAGCGCGCCAAGGTGAAATCCGACGAGAACTCGGCCGAATCGAGCCGGATGCTCGGCCTTGCCTACCAGGGCCAGGGCCTGCTCGACCAGTCCTGGGACAAGTATCGCCAGGTGCCGCTGTCCGAGGCGGTGATGGACAACCTGTACAACCTCGCGCTCGACTTCGAACGCAAGCGCCAGTTCAACAAGGCGGAGTCGGTGTTCCGTCACATGGCGGAGTTCAATCCGAAGTTCCGCGACCTGGAACAACGCCTGTCGCGTGCCAAGGCCCTCTCGGAGACGGTGATGCTCGGTGGCGCTTCCGGCGCGGGGCGCACCAACGCCTCGATCCTCGGCTCGGGCGACGCGGTGGAGAAGCCGATGCTTGGCCGCTACCAGGTGGAGAAGGAACTGGGCAAGGGTGCGATGGGCGTGGTGTACCTCGGCAAGGATCCGAAAATCGGGCGCGTGGTGGCGATCAAGACCATGGCGCTGTCGCAGGAATTCGAGGCGGATGAATTGGCCGAAGTGAAGGAGCGTTTCTTTCGCGAAGCCGAAACCGCGGGGCGCCTGTCCCACCCGAATATCGTCACCATCTACGACGCCGGCGAAGAGCACGACCTGTGTTTCATCGCCATGGAGCTGCTCAAGGGCGGCGACCTCGTGCCCTACAGCAAGGCGGGCGGCCTGCTCGAGACCGACAAGGTGGTGTCGATCGTGGCGCGCGCCGCGGAGGCGCTTGGCTATGCGCACACGCAGGGCGTGGTGCACCGCGACGTGAAGCCCGCGAATATCATGTACCACCCGGAAACCGATACACTGAAGGTCACCGACTTCGGCATCGCGCGGCTCACGGACTCCTCCAAGACCAAGACCGGCATGGTGCTCGGCACCCCGTCGTTCATGTCTCCGGAGCAGCTTGCGGGCAAGAAGATCGAGGGTCGGAGCGATCTTTTTTCGCTTGCCGTCAGCCTTTATCAGCTGCTTTCGGGCAAGCTGCCGTTTGAAGGGGAGTCCATGGCGCAGTTGATGTTCAAGATTGCGAGCGAGCCGCCGACCGATATCCTTTCGGTCAAGGCATCGGTGCCGGCCGGGCTGGCCGCGTTCCTGGAGCGCGCGCTGGCCAAGAATCCCGACGACCGCTACCAGAGCGGGGCGGAGTTTGCATCGGCCCTGCGCGCGGCCGCCAGCGAGGCGCCTGCCGCGGCCACCGCGGGCGGCGTGGACATAGAGCTCTGAACGGAACAATGAACTACAGCCAGATTCTCGAAGTCGCCAGCTGCACCGATCCGGGCATGGTCCGTTCGCACAACGAGGACTCGATCGCTTCCGATCCGGCAAACGGCCTGGTGGTGCTCGCCGACGGCATGGGCGGCTATAACGCCGGCGAGGTTGCCAGCGGCATGGCGACCACCGTGTTGATGACCGAACTTCAGCAGGTGCTGACCCACACGCCACCGTTCGAGCCTGATGAACATGGGGTTGAGGCCCGTACCGCTGCGGCCCGCCTACTGCGCGATCAAATCACCAAAGCGAATACGGCCATATTTTCTGCGTCGCAGTCGCAGCCGCAATATGCAGGCATGGGCACCACGCTCGTGATGGCGGTGTTTTACGACAACAAGATGACTGCGGCGCACATTGGTGACTCGCGCCTGTACCGGTTCCGTGCAGGCCAATTTTCGCAGGTCACCCGCGATCACTCTTTGCTGCAGGAGCAGATCGACAGCGGCATGATTACCGAAGAGGAAGCCAAGCACTCGCAGAACAAGAATCTGGTGACGCGCGCGCTCGGCATTGATCCGACCGTGGAGGCGGAACTGCACGATTACGACACCCAGCCGGGTGACATTTACCTGCTCTGCTCCGATGGTTTGTCTGACATGGTGGAGGACCCGGAAATTGG
>JANNXB010000523.1:0-2452 GCA_031409355.1 Betaproteobacteria bacterium
AGGCCGGCGGACATCGAGATCGCGGCGAGGACGATGCCGGTGGCGATCTGGCCTTCGGGGATGCGGCGCGACACGTTTAGGAGCGAGTAGCGCACCGCGACGAAAACGAGCAGCTGCACGATGCCGGCGATCAGGGCCCAGAGCATCATGTCCCAGGGGTGGACCGCCTGGAAGATGGAGGCGGCGAGCGGGAAGGTGAAGCCGAGGACGGAGCCAGACAGGCTGAGCGCCGCGGCGATGTTGCCGTCCTTGATCAGCTTGAGTTCGTTGTAGGGCGTGACCCAGAGGTAAACCATCATGTACAGGTAGATGAAGGCGATCGCGAGGCCGGCATAGATCAGGAACTCGTCGAAACCGGAGAGCGAGAATTTCACGAAGTCCATGGTCGGCACCTCAGGTGAAGTAGTGGGGCAGGAAACGGCTTGAGTTGCGGGTGATCGGAGAATCGTCCTCGCGGATGCCGATGCCGGCGGGCTGGTCGCCGACGATCCAGGCGCCGATCACCGGGTAGCGGCCCTCGAACGCGGGCAGCGGCGCGACGCCCTGGTAGACGAAGCCTTCCTCGCCGTAGCCGCCCGGCTGCTGGCGCACCACGCCGCGGCTGCGGATGGTGACGTTGGCGCCTTCGCGCGAGAGCAGGGGCTTTTTCACGTAGTCGGAGCCGAATTTCTGCGGCGTGAAATAGGCGGGTAACAAGTTGGGATGGCCGTAGTTCATTTCCCAGAGCAGCACCAGCAGTGCCTTGTTGGAGAGCAGCATCTTCCACGCCGGCTCGATCAGCGCGGCGGGGCGGGAGATCAGGTGCTGGCCGAACTCCTCGCGCACCAGCCATTCCCAGGGATAGAGCTTGAACAGGTTGCTGACCGGCGCCGCCTCCAGGTCGAGAAAGCGCGCGCCGTCCCAGCCCAGGTCTTCGATGTCGATGCGGCGCGCGTCCCAGCCGGCCTGCAGCGCGCAGTCGCGCAGGTATTCGACGGTGCCGAGGTCTTCGTCGTTGTCGCGCACGCAGCTCAGGTGCAGCACGCCGCCGCCGGCCGCCGGTTGCATGGCTTTGAGGCGCTCGACAAGCTTCTCGTGGAGCGAATTGAACTGGTCGGTGTCAGGTAATACATCCTCAAGCCATTGCCACTGCACCACGCTGGCTTCAAGCAGGGAAGTTGGCGTGTCGGCGTTGTACTCGAGCAGCTTGGGCTCGCCCTCGCCATCCCAGCTGAAGTCGAAGCGCCCGTAGAGCGTGGCTTCGCGACGCTGCCAGGACTGCGCCACCAGTTCGTGGAACGCCTCGGGAATCGCGAATTGCGAAAAGCGCTTCGAGCGCACGGCTTCGTCGGCAGCTTTCAGGCAGAGTTGGTGCATCTCCGCCGTCACCTCTTCGATGCGGTCGACTTCGGCGGCCGAGAAGGCGTAGCAGGCGCTCTCGTCCCAATAGGTACCGCCCATCGAGTGAAAGTGAAACCCGGCCTCCTCGCAGCGCTGGCGCCAATTGCTGCGCGGCGCGCGTGATTCACGTTGCAACTCAGCTACCGGACGAAGAGGCGTGGCCGGAAGAACCGAACCCGCCGCGCGAGATGCTGCTGGACCCGCCGCCGCTGATGCCCATGCGCGAGGCTCGCGCGGAGAACGACGAGCTTGCGACCGTGCCCGGCTGCAGGCGGGTGGCTTCCATGGCATTCGGGCTGGAGACCGTGCGGTTGCGGCCGAAGAAACTCCAGCCGCTGTTGGCGTAGTAGGGCGGGCCGTACAGGTAGCTGCTCGAGTAGCGGCCGTCCTTCACCGGTTCGCACAGGGAGCTGTCGCTCCAGTCCTTGACGCAGTCGTTCACGCTCGCGTAGGCGTCGCGCTGCTCGACCGGCGAGCCGCAGCCGCCCAGGGTCGCGCCCCCCGCCAGAACCAAGGTGATTGCTGCGCTGCGCTTCCTGATCCTGCCGCGCATGTTCTGTCTCCCCTGGCGAAAGTGTATGCCGGAGGCCCCTGCCGCGCTAGTATTGCAACAGCAAGCAAAGGAGCCCCCCATGAACGAGAGAGCCCGTCCCGAAGCTGTCGGCAGCGTTGGCAAATCGCTGGAAAATTCGCCGTATTTCATGCCGTTCTCCATGAACCGCGCCTTCAAGAAGGCGCCGCGCATGCTGGCGCGCGCCGAGGGCATGTACTACTACACCCCCGAGGGCCGCAAGATTCTGGACGGCACCTCCGGCCTGTGGTGCGTCAACGCCGGCCATTGCAGGAAGCCGATCGTCGAAGCGGTGCAGAAGGCGGTGGCAACGCTGGATTTCGCGCCGTCCTTCCAGATGGGCCACCCGGGCGCCTTCGAATTCGCCGAAAAGCTGGCGCCGCTGCTGCCCAAAGGCATGACGCGCATCTTCTTTACCAACTCGGGTTCTGAGTCGGTCGACACCGCGCTAAAGCTCGCGATCGCCTACCACCGCCAGCGCGGCGAAGGCCAGCGCATCCG